>DASQDN010000468.1:0-17593 GCA_035634155.1 Bryobacteraceae bacterium
GTCTTCACCGGCGTGCGGCAGTTGCAGCTATTCGGCCCGTCGCCTGCAAACACCAGCGCTCCCGGGAAGCCGCCGATCGCGGGATTCGGCTGGTCCGGATCGAGGAACGACACACGATCGGCAACTTCGACATACGGCGTCATTATGTCGTACCTCAGACCCAGAATCAGCGTGAGTTTCTTCGTGGCCTTGTACGTATCCTGCACCCACGAGGAATAGGTGCGATATCGCCCGCCGGTACCCACCACAAAGTCGTCCGTCACATTGGCCGAGTTCAGCGCGCCCAGCAGATAGCTCGCATAAGAATGCCCTTGCGAAGTCTGCAGCGTTCCCGCCGCGTTGAAGCCTGCCGTCTGCAGATTGCTGAAGTTCCACGTAGCGAAACTCCCAAGCAGGCGTTCCTTGCCGTTGATCTGGTTCCACTGCACTTCGCCGCCGAATGTGACCGAGTGTTTCCCCACGGTCCATTGAAGGTTGTCCTGCAGCGTGAAGGTGTTCGTCAGATCCAGAAACGCGCGCGAATTTGTGCCGCGCCACCCCGTAGGTGAGTTCGGGCCGCCGAACGCGATCTCAGGAAACGAGTCGAGAGCCTCGCCCGGCGGCAAGCCCTGAATCCCGGCCTTGGACATGTGCTGGCCCTCCACTGTGACGTTGGTGATCGGGACATTGAACCGCGCGTACCCGTAGCTCATCTGGTTGACGATATTGCCCGTCGGCACCCAGTTGTACTTGGCCTGCGTGGTCAACGTATGCTCATCCACCGCACGGGTGTCGGCATACGGCAACGGCAGATTGTTGCCGCCGCTTCGATACAACGTCGCTTGCCCGCGATGACCTTTGCTGAAAAGGAAAGACGCCGAGTGCTTCTCATTCAGCGTCAAGTCCACCTTGTTAGTCGTGTTGTCGTTGTTGTATCCGAACGGCAGGGTTGTTAGGAAGTTCGACTGAAGCCCGCCGTTGACCGGAGCCGGCAGGAAACTCTGGAAATACTCAGATGCCTTCGATATGCGGTTTGCCGGAATGATATTGCCTGGAAACTGACTGCGTGTCCGCACTCCAGCCGAGTTCGTCGACGTAGTCAGCGGATCGAAGATCGGCGCCGTTAGTTCGCTGAAATCGCCTCGCCGCATCGCTAGCGTGGGCACGCTTGCAAAGGCTCCGGCCGATTCGGTCGTGTACCGGAAGCCATCATAATTCGAAAAGAAGAACATCCGATTCCGAACAATGGGGCCGCCCACACTGGCGCCGAACTGATTCTGATGCTCGGGCGTGTCCCGTCGCGCGAAGAACCCGCGCGCATCTAGCACGGTGTTGCGGAAGTACTCGTACACGGCGCCGTGAAACTGATTAGTTCCCGACTTAATGACGAAGTTCGTTGCGCCCTGACCGCTGAACTGGACTGCCGCTCCCGCCGTCTCCAACTGGAACTGGTCTACAGCTTCCACCGACACGCCAAGACCGATGTTCCGCACCTCTCCCTGCACCACAGGATTCGTCAGCGCCACGCCCTCCACATACACTTCCTGCGAGTTGGCCTGGCCGCCAAACACACGACCCGCATCGTTGTTGCCGCCGCCACCGGTGATGCCCGGCAGCAGCCCGACGAATCCTAGCGGCGAGCGTGGGGCATTACCCATCGCCAGCGGTAGCGCCGTATACAGTTCCTGCTGGATTGTCTGCCCCATGCGGACGTCTTCAGTGCGCAGCATCGGAGCTTCAGCCGAGACAGTCACCTGTGTCGCCGTTTCACCGATCTGCAGACGCACATCGACCGTCACCGTGCTCAGCGCGTCCACGTGAACGGCTTTGCGGATAGTGGTCTGAAAGCCCTGCGCGGTCACCGCCACATCGTAGTCGCCGACGGGCAGCGGACTGATGGAATAAACACCGGATTCCGTCGTCTCGCGCGTGTGAGTCACGCCCGTCGCGGTGTTCGTCGCGACGACCTTAGCCGAAGGAATGATCGCCCCCGACTGATCGGAAATCACACCTTGGATCGAACCGCCTCCACCGATCTGTGCCGTCAATGTTACGGCGCTGACCAAGGTCAGCACCAGGAGCACACAAATGCTCACCAACCACGCGAGTCTTGCATTATGCATCTCATCACCCTGGGGAAAAAGTATATTGCGAGTCTTCCTTCAGAGCAACGAAAGATTGCTACGAGTGATTCTGTACGCGGCTCGAGTGAGGCCCGGCTTACGCTACCGTCGTCCTGGACCTAGGCCTCATGCCGAACAACAACCGCGTGATCGCGCTCCGCCTCACCAACTCGAATCCAATCCAACTTCCGATGAAGGTACCGAGCATAAGGAGCGGGAGCTTCACGGAAATTCGTTGATCCCAATTGAGCATCGCATAGGCGATCAAAAGCAGCACCGTCTGATGAAGAATGTAGAACGGGTAAACCGCTTCGGTGGCATAGCGAAGGAATGGGCTATCGCAATTCAGATGCGCCCGACTGAACGACACAGCCGTTAGAATCCATCCCCATCCAAACCAGCAATCCACACCAGACCGAACTGTCGGCGAGGCGCCGCCGATCATCCGCATCGCGTAAAACACAACCGTCATCAGCAAAGCGAAGCTAAGAAACCAACGGCGTCGCTCGGTCAAACAATCGAGTAGCCGCACACTGCCGCAAACAACGTATCCCAAAAGAAACGCGAGCAAGCAGCCCGCAAAGTTCGCCCAATCGGCGACCAAATTGTGCGTCGTGGGCCACCGTGGACCTAGCCAGACGGCGGCCGCATAGTTCGGCACGACCGCCAGCAAGATCACCCCGGGTACAGTCAGCGCCTTGGTCAGCGCATCCAGAGTTCGGCGACCCGCTGTTGTCCGCATCGCGGCGAATAATGGAATGCAAATCAGCGAGTAGGTCAGGATGTACGCCACAAACCACAAATGATGCCAGCTCGTGTTCCCTTGCGGATACGCGACGCCCTGGAGCACCGAAGGCCAGAACTCGAAGTACGATCCCGAAAACTGGCCTTTATGTAGCCGCTCCACATAGATCTGTGGTGGCACTACCATCAACATTCCGAACACAAGTGGAATCGCGAGGCGAATGAATCGCTCCGATGCAAACTGCCCAAACGTTCGCCGGCGCAATGAGAAGAACACCCCTGCGCCCGAGATAAAGAACAACAGCGGCAGCCGCCATCGATTGAAGAAGAGCATCACATAGGTCAGCGATTCACTCTGCTCGGGATTCTTGATATGCCACCCCCACGGCACGAAAAACATGCCCGTGTGATAAAAGATTAAGATTCCGAACGCAATCACGCGTAGCCAGTCCAAGCCAAACTCGCGCTGCACCGCTGGCGCGTTGGAGCGCTCTGTAGGTGCTGTAGAGACGGTAGCCGATGCCATATGCGTATTCTGCGGCGGTAGGCTTGCGCGAACAACCGTGCCGGGACGAAGCGGCCTAATCCGAGGACGAGTGGGCCCGATACCGCCGCGTCCACGTGAGTTCCACGCCGTCCTTTAAGAAGATCCGTCGCTCGCCATGGAACCAGGGCTGCATCTCGCGGATGCTATCCAGATTCACTAGGGCCGACCGGCTGATCCGAGCGAACTGATCCGGATCCAGCCGCTTAGCCAGCTGCGCCAGGGCGCCGCGAATGGTGCACACCTCCGGGCCCGCGTGCAGGGAAATGTAATTGCGATCGGCCTCGGCCCAATCGATGCGTTCGACCGGAACAAAGATCTCTCGCCGTTGATGCTCCACCAGGATGCGCTTCAGGTATGTGGGCGGGTCTGCAGCTGGTTTGCGAAGCCGCAACTGGATCTGCTCCCGGGCACGCTGCAGCACTCGTTCGAAGCGATCCGGGTCCACTGGCTTCAATAGATAGTCGAACGCCTCCGCCTCAAAAGCGCGGAGCGCATGCTCCTGGTGCGCCGTCAAAAACACGACATGAAACGATCGATCCACGCCGACTGCATCGAGCACGGCGAATCCATCCATGTCCGGCATCTGCACATCGAGAAAAACCAAGTCCGGCTGAAAGGTTCGAATCAGATCGAGCGCTTCACGGCCACCCGCCGCATCCGCCACTGCGCCAACCTCCGGGTCGGCCTCCAGGAATCGACGCACCTTGCGCCGCGCCGGAGGCTCATCATCCACAATCAAGACGCGGATCATGTGCGATACGGGAACGCCACTGTCACCAGCAGCCCTCCATCCGTACAGTTCTCAAAGTCGAGCCGATGTTCCGACCCATAAAGCTGCTGCAAACGTTCGGATGTATTCGCCAGGCCCGTTCCCTTCCGAATACCCGCTTCCGCTGCCCCCGGACCCCAATCTCGGACTCGCAGTTGCGTGCTGCCATTGAGCCGCTCAGCGGAGATCTGCACGGTAACCGTCCGCGACTGCGGGTCCTCGCCGTGTCGAATCGAGTTCTCCACCAGGGGCTGCAAAACCAGGTGTGGTACCAGCGCATCCCGCACCTCCGGCTGAACACGCAACTGAACCTGTAACTGGTCCTCGAAACGCAGCCGCATCACCTCCAGATACAGGTCCAGCAACTCGAGTTCCTCGGCAAGCGGCACAACCTGACGATGCGAAGCAGATAAGGTGGCGCGAAGCAGGTTTGATAAGCGGGCGATCATTGCATCGGCCTTCCGTGGATGCTCATACATCAAGGATGAGATAGCATTCAACGCGTTGAACAGAAAGTGTGGCTGCAACTGCAAGCGTAGATTCTCAAGCTCGGCCTGCGACAACTGTGCCTCTAGCTGCGCCGCGCGCACGTGCCGGTCAAGCAGATGCACGATACTCACCATCAGGGCATACGTGATGACATCGATGGACAACTCCATGGGGTAGCGCACGCTCATGCGCCCGTAATCATAAGCACCCAGACCAAGCAGCGGATACAACACACTGCGCGAGGCCCACAGCAGGCTTGTATGCGCAGCCGAGTAGACAAGCACCGCGGATGCATGCAGTGGAATCCGCTGGTACCACTTGTGCGCTGAAAGCGGAAATCGGCGCGCAAAGCGAGCCACCAGCGGGTACAGCAGCGCCGCCATCCACGAGCCGGTAACCAACTGATCCACCAGCGGACCCACGGGCGACACAGGATGCCGCGTCGCAATCGTCTCCAGGTAACGATACGCGAACAGCAGCAGTCCGCCGGCGGTGAAAAACGCAAATACCTTGGCTGCTGCTACGATTCGCTCACGCACAAAATCAGTATGGCGCCGCAAGAACAATCAAGTGCGCACTCCTGGAAATCCGTATGCTGGTCTTGTAGTGAGCGTCATTTCGAAGGCACTCTGGTACATCGAAAGCCACCTTACCGACGACCTTTCCCTGGAAGCGATCGCCTCCTCTGTAGGCGTGTCGCGCTTCCATTTATCGCGCGCTTTCGGCGTGGCTACCGGACGCCCGCTCGCCGAGTATGTGCGGATGCGCCGTCTCAGCGAAGCTGCGAAACGACTGGCGGATGGGGCGCCGGATATTCTCCACGTCGCGCTCGAAGCGGGCTACGGATCTCACGAGGCGTTTACTCGCGCGTTCCGTCAGCAGTTCGGCGCAACGCCTGAGCACGTCCGCGCTCAAGCCGCACCTACAACGCTGCAAATGCAGGAGCCCATCAGAATGGAACCCAAAACCTTACCCGCCATCGCGCCGCCCCGGTTGATTCAGCGCGACGCCTTCCTCATCTTCGGACTGAGCCATCACTATAACTGCAAGGACAAGTCCGGAATTCCGGCACAATGGCTGCAGTTTGTGCCGCACCTCGGACACATTCAGAACCACGTCGATCGCGTCGCTTACGGCGTGATCTCTAACGTTGACGATGCCGGCAATTTCGACTACATCTGCGGGGTCGAAGTCGCCGAGTTCCCGTCCCAGCCCGCCGAGTTCACGCGCCTGCGCATCGCGCCGCAGACCTACGCGGTCTACCGGCATGCCGACCATATCTCATCCATCGGCGCCTCCTGGAACTATATCTGGAATCAGGGCCTCATCGAGGCAGGTCATAAAGCCGGCGACGGACCGGCCCTGGAACGCTATGGAGAAGAGTTCGACGGCCGCACCGGCTTGGGCGGCTGCGAGCTTTGGGTCCCTGTTAAAGGTTAGCCTACGGCTCGAAGGGCCACACCGCTGTGGTGCTGAAGCCCCCGTCTGCAGCGATGATCTGCCCGTTGATGAAGTCCGACCCTTTTCCGCTTAGGAACACTGCCAGCGGCGCGATATCTTCCGGCGTGCCGGTGCGCGGTGTTCCTTGACCGCCGATCAACCACTGCTTCATCTCTTCCGGCTCCCACATCTTGCGATTGAGGTCCGGAATGATGAAGCCCGGCGCGATGCAATTCACTTGGATGTTGTGCCGGCCCCACTCGGCCGCCAAGGCTTTCGTCAGCCCGCCCAGCGCGCTCTTGGTAATCGTATAAACCGTCACGTAAGGCAAGCCGATCAATGACGTGAGGCTGCCGATCATCACGATCTTGCCGCCCGCGCCTCGCTGCACCATCGACACGCCCACCCGCTGCGTCAGTTGCACGATGCCATGCAGATTGATGTTGAGGATGCGCTCATACTCTTCCGGCGAGTATGCCGCGAAGTGCTTCCGAACATTTGTGCCGGAAACGTTGATCAATGTGTCCACCGCCGGGTAGTCGTCGGCGATGCGGTCCACCGAAGCGCGATCGCTGATATCCAGTTCGTGCGCTTCAGCCGAGTGCCCTTCCTCACGCAACGCTCGCGCATGCGCTTCCAAAGCATCCATCGACCGAGCGGCCAAGACTGTCCGCGCGCCAGCGCGAGCCGTATGCTGCGCAATCGCGAGCCCGATCCCGCGGCTGGCCCCCGCGATCAATGCGGTTTTCCCTTCCAAAGAGAATACGTTGAGATTAGCCATGAATGCGCGTCATTGCGCGGCCGTATAGCGCCGGAAGAAGCTCTCCTTATTCCACTGAGGTCGTGCGCCCCGGTTCGCCACCTGCGTGATGAAAGCTGCCATCAGGCGGTTGAACTTCACCGCCGCCTCCGGGTCCACAGGTTGCTGCAGGTCGTCGGACGGAGCGTGATAGCGCTTAGAAACCCACTCGGCCAACACCTTTTCCTCCGGCGTACCTGGAGCCGCATGAAACTTGAATGTCAATGCAGGCACTCCGCGCCGGATAAACGAATACTGATCGCTGCGAATGAACAGATTGCGTTGGGGCTGAGGGTCGCGCTCAGCCTTTACTTCAAACTTTGAAGCAACGGCTGCAAACTCCGGCCCCAAATCCGATTCGTCCATCCCAAGCACCGTCAGGGCCTTCAGCGGAATGATCGGCAAGTACATATCCAGATTGATATTCGCCACAATGTCACGGGGCGCTATCGTCGGGTGAGTGGCAAAGTACTTCGACCCCATCAGCCCGCCTTCCTCGCCCGTAACCGCTAGAAACACGACCGTTCGCTTCAGCTTTTGCTTGGATAGCGTCCTGGCTACCTCGATCAAAGTCGATATGCCAGATGCATTGTCCATCGCGCCGTTGTAAATCGTGTCGCCGTTGATTGCGCCGCCCACACCCAGGTGATCCAGATGCGCCGAGATAACGACGCTCTCCTCGGAAGCGCCGGGCAGGATTCCGATCACATTGGAACTGCTCATCGGACTGCGGCTAAATACGGTGTTTGCGCGCAGTTTGCCCTTCAGCGGGAACCGCGGCAGCGGTTTGTTCGCTCGATGCAGATCCAGCAACTCCTCTACAGTGTGGCCGCTCCCGGCGAAGAATAGATTCGCATGCTCTACGTTGAGACTGACGCTTACCATCAGGCCGGCGTTATCGTTCAAAGCCGGGTCGACCAGTTTTACCGAGGGACCCAGGCGCCGAAGCGTCGCTCGAGCCCAGGGCACATCCGTCGACCGCGGATCGGGGAACGCTACCGTCCCGATCGCGCCTGCGGCCCGCAAGTTCTTCAGCCTCTCGGCAGCCGACTGCGCATGGGCCGCCAACGGAGCCGGCAGATGTGCTGGACCGCCGGCGATGTAGCACGCGATCTTTCCCTTCAGATCTAACCCTGCAAAATCGTCGATCTTGGCCTCAGGGACCTTCAACGCATACCCTACGAAAACGACTTCGGCCTCAACCTTCGCCGGCTTCTCCGTCCCGATCCCCAGGTTGGCCTCCTCGCCCAGCCGCACCTTTCGCGTCTTCCCGTCCACCACCCACTCCAAGGACGACGAAGCTTCGTCGATCAGCCGCGTCTCCATTGCGATCGATTGCAGGAACGATTTCCGATCGCCACCGGGTCGCAAGCCCGCCGAGTCGAACTGCGATGCGACATATGCCGCAGCCTTGTTGTAGCCTTCCGTCCCGGGGCGCCGGCCTTCCAGCGCGTCCCCCGCGAGAAACTCCACGTGCGACCACCATGCCTGGGCCTCGGGTGAGCGCTCGGCAGCCAGCAGACTGGAAGCGAGAACACTAACTAATGCAGCGAATGGTTTCTTCATTGCAGAACGTGAGACGTGTAACGCGCCAATTCGGTGGCCATGTTTAGTAATAATCCGCGCAGCTCATGTAATAGCCACAGCGCTCGCACAGTAGCTTGCATTTGCGCGAAAGCAGGCGTGCATCGCAGCGCGGGCAATACAGCATCGGCTCTTCAGCCGCTCGTGACCCCTGCTGCTGTTGGGCTGCTTCCTCTTCACCCATGGCCAATACTGCTGAGGATAACACCGGGTCGGTTAGCGGTAAATCACCTGCTCCAGAAATAAGCCCGCGGCCGGAGCGGTCCACGCGGCGACATCCAGCTTCGGACTGCACCGCGCATTGAGTAGCGCGTCGAAATCGGCAGGCGCTATCTCACCCAGCCCTAGCTTCACCAGAACTCCAACAATCCGCCGGACCATCCGCCACAGGAAATGCGAGGCGGCGATCCGGACCACAATCATGTCACCCTCAATCTCTACACTGGCCGAATCGACGACCACAATGGTAGATTCGTGCGGCTTCGACGGATCCGGTGCTCGGAAGCAGACAAAGTCGTGCCGCCCCGACAGCAGCGCCGCGGCAGCCTGCATCGCCTCCACATCCAGCCGGTCTTTCACCCACCACACGTAGCGCTTCTCGAACGCGCGCTTTCTCGTCGAGATCTGGTAAATGTACGAGCGCCGCACCGCGTCATGGCGCGCATGAAAATCGTTGCTCGCAGGATCTGCCCGAAGCACCGCGATGTCGGCTGGTAAATCCGAGTTCAACGCTCGGCGAAGCTCCTCCGGTCCAGGAGCACTGCGTAGTCGGGCTCGCAGATGCGCCACCTGGGCCAGCGCGTGGACGCCGGCGTCAGTTCTACCCGACCCGTGCAGGTCCACTTCCGTTTTCAGGAATCCCTCCGCGGCCCGCCGCACCTCTCCGGCCACGGTGCGCGCATTCAACTGCTCCTGCCAGCCGCTGTACCGGGTTCCGTCATACTCCAGCGTCAACTTCCAGGTCCGCGTCACAGGTCTATGTCGCGCTTGGGCGGGCCGCTGTCAGGCGACGCCTTGGCCTGCTTCAACAGCTCATCGAACTTCTTATCAAGCACCGACTGTCGCGTCTTCTGCTCGGCAAACGACTTCTGAAACATCTCCTCGCGACGAGCCGCCTCGCCCTTCAATGCCTTAGCCGCTACGCCCAGGTCCTCAATCGCGGGTGGCTTTTCAGGCATCTTGTGGCTCAAGACGACGCCCGTCTCCCGGTCCACACGGAGGTTGGCCTGGCAGCAAGGACACAGCACCTCGATGACATCGTTCGACATACCGGAATCTTAGCAGCGATGGACATGGAACACACGTCCGTCTCCTTTTACGTCGTCGCCATCGGAGCCGGCAGATCGAACCAAACCTCGGGTTCCCTGCCCCGGAGCGCTGCCTCCTACTGTCCACCCCTCTACTTCAGTCATTGCTTACAGATCTCCAGCCCCAGTCCAGTACCGCCAAATTTACGCGTCATCGACCAATCAGCTTGAGTGAAGCAGGAAAACAACTGCGCCTGATGCTCGGGCGCGATTGCGATGCCTGTGTCCCGCACAAACGTGCACTCTTCCTTGGTCGTGAACCCAACCGACAGCTTCACAGCCCCCATCACCATGCTTGGCGCGTCATGCGCCAGGTCGGCCTGGAGATCCAGTCGTTTCGAGCGGCATAGATGTCAAAAAGTGTCGGCCACTCCCAGAAGGGCCTCCCGGAATTCGAACGGACCGGATCGAGGTCCAAGTTACCGGCTCCGTTCCTGCAGCACATCCGCGGCATCGGCGCTCCCGGGTACACCGTAGAGTTGCCTGCGGGACGTTCCTACAGACATCACTGTTTCACTTCGTCCGCTTGGAATTGACGGTCGGTGAACTGGTTCGATAGCGCTCGTAAGATCGTTGGAAGAATATCCTCATGCACCAGGCGCGGTAATGGCCACTCGAACCTAAGCGACCAATATGCTGAGTGAAGCGGAGGCGTTGGCCCCTCCCGCCGGTGCTAGACTTGAGTCAGCACAGCACGTAGGTTCTCCCCACCGAGAGACGAGCTCTCTTTCCTGCCGAGAAGCATTATCTGTTCTGCCGGGAGGCAATTAATGCTCGAATACAGCAGACCGCAGCCGCTGGGCGTATGTCGTGAATGCGATTCGATGTGGCGTGAGTATGCTCATGCCATGGCGGAACACCTCAAGATCCCGCAAGATCCAGCTAGATGTGTACATGGCAACGACGGGTCGCGACTGGGACAGAGAAGCCGCACTCAACTCGGTCTTGATGGTTGCCGAAGCGCGCCGCAATGCGGCTCGGGCTGTCATTGGCGAACACGGAAGAACGAGACACGGCGGCTCGCCCGTACAGTAAGCGTAAATTCAGACCGAGCGCTTCTTCCGCTTCCGCTCTTCCGCCTTCCTTCGGGACCGCAAGCACCATGCGGAGAGCGTTGCTCATGCGTTCGGCGTCGGTGTTCGCCAAGGGCACCAAAAGGAGAACGTGTACGGTAAGGGGGCAACACCCTCTGGGCCGCGTGGCCGCACGTGAACGATGTCTGAACGACTTTTAAATGGCTCTTCTACCGAGGCGCGGGCCGCGAGACGTGAAAAGGCCATTTTGTCGGACCACGACCGTCCCGATGCTGGTCTCCTTCCACCCGCTGAATGGCAGCGGTACCCGGTGACGTGTTAAAACGAGAACCCTCCCGCCCTAAGCCGGCGCTTCGGGTATTGTTGACGAAGCCCGACTGCTGACCGAAGCCGCTTTTGACTGCGTACGAGAAGCTTTCGTTGTTGTTCGACGGTGACTTGCACGCTGTCGTAGCCAATCGAGGCAGCACAGGATCAGGCCGGGGCGCATTCCCTAAACGGACGAGTCTGCAACACAAACGCATTGCGTCTTCGCCGTTTGTGGCACGGAACAGTTGGGTGACAGACTCGTATGCGGCAGGCCGCGTGAAAAGGATAAAGCGTCGCGTCATCATCCTCGACGTAAAGCGGCTACACTCGTGAATCTTCCTCGGTGCCATGTTGCCCGCCACGCAAGCTGCGATTGATTGCCGACTGCAGTTCCTTCGTTCGGAAAGGCTTAGACAAGCAGGGGCCCAGGATGTCCTTCTGCTCGAAGCCTTCAAGTGCTGCCGCGTATGCGGTCTCTTCGAGACACTCATGAGACCGTACTCGCAACGCCTGCTGCAAGTCGCCAGATTCGCTCTCCGGAATGATGCTGATGCGGATGATGTTCTGCAGGAAGTAAACCCTAAGGTCATTAGCCGTTTGGATCAGTTTCGTGGAGAACGCAGTCCGGCTCCTGGCTTTACGGATCATGCTGATCGAAATGCGGCAGCATCGTCGGCGCAACCACGCAGGACGTTTATCAGCCTTCGCAATGAGGGGGAGTTCAGATGCCCCCGTGGGCACGTGCCCCATACACTTCCCGAATGACTGCGTGCTTTAGAAGTTGAGAATGCACGAGCCGCGCTCAACCGCGCGGAACAGACTGCCGTCAGGGCTGCGTTTAGCCGTGGTGTTGTACCACCTCCAGGAGTTGCGTGTAGCCGCCACTGCCGCTCGTCTGAGGATTACGCAATCCGCAGCAAAGACGAGGCTGTCGAGTAAGAAGTCGACCAAGAAACTGACAGACAACTCAGACGACCGAGTTGGACATGCTGACTAGCTGATTGTTTTGGGAAGCCGTGTGCTCTATCGCTTATGGACACACCCTTTGCCCCGTTTGGATCCCGCTCGGGATCGCGATACGTGCTTGTGATGCGAGTCTCGAGATAAACCTGAACTTGGGGCTAGAAGGAGAGCCTCAGAGCTAATTGGATCGAACGTGGCCCCCCTATCTGGTAGAGAGGGTTCAGACCGCCGTTCGCGCCACCCGACCCCAGGCTGTTCGCGAGCGTCTGTGTCGAACGGCCGAACAGGGGGCTGGTCAGACTGGTCACGGGACTCCCAAAGTTCGCGTGGTTCAGAAAATTGAAGAACTCGGCACGAAAGCTTAGCGCTGCTTTCTCGGCCAGCGGAAACTGCCGCTGTAGCGCAATGTCTGCCTGCATAGCGCCGAAGCCGCGCAGCACGTTGCGGCCGAAATCACCCTGTTGCCCCGTCGGTGCGGCTGAAAACGCCGCTCTGTTGACGATTTTGCCACCGGGATACCCTGAGCCGAAAAGCTCCAGCGGCACGCCCGCGTTTACATTCGGGCGGGGAGCCAGTTGGATGCCGGCGGCAGAGAAGATGCCGCCAACCACGTTTACGGGGGTAGCCGATCTGGCCAAAACCAAGACGTTGGACGACCATCCGCCCAAAACAGCGCGGACAGCCTGATGCGACGACACTGGGGAGGGCAGATAGTAGGTCACGCCGGCTGCAAAGGAATTCCGGATGTCGAAATCAGAATCACCGCGGTCCAAATTCGGGCTGGCGAGCGAACTTGGCGTGTTGAGGTACGTGGCAAAAGCATCTGTGGAGGCACTGTCAAGGGAGTGAGATAGCGTATACGATATCAGTGCCTGTAAACCGTTTGACAAACGTCGCTGGAACTTGACTTGTAGAGCATGGTAGTCCGATGTCGCTGAATTGTCAGTCAGCGAGACAGACTGAAAGTTCGGATTCACATTCAACAGCTGAGTCACTCGAAGCAAATCGCGTCCAATGGCGCCAATATACGTAACAGACACACTTTGCCTGGTTCCAACGGCCTGCTCCATCGCTATATTCCACTGATAGCTGCGAGGAAGTTTCAGATCTGGGTCGGCTACAAGAATAGTAGAGACAGGTGGATTGACGGTGAAGGCGGGAGGCGCAGCGTCTTGAGGGCTGAACGGAAAAGGTGCGGGTGACGGGAATATCTTATTGGCAAGATACGGGAAATAGGTGGTGACCCCTCCCAGCGATCCATGTCCCAGATCGTAGAACACACCGAGCCCAGCGCGGAGCGTGGTGCCCCATCTTTCTCCCTTACCGAGGCGCCACGCGATTCCGAATCGGGGAGCCACGTTCCCATAAGTCGTCTTGTACAGCGGAGTGCCACGGGGCGCTAAAGTCATCGTCGACGGATTATCCAGGCCTACTACCGTGAACGGGTCATTGGCCGCGTTCTTTCCCTTCAGCGGCGGATTGACCTCCCACCTCAAGCCATAAGTCAGCGAGAATCGGGATGTAATCTTCCAAGTGTCCTGACCGTAGAGCGAAAAATTTCTGGATTGAAGCGCATTAGGTTGGAGGGCCGACGCCCGGCCAAACGCGGCGTTCCCAGAAAGAGCACCTCCGGGCGCAGCCGACATTCCCGAGAACGAAACGAATTGCTGGTACGAGAAGGGGCTAGTGAAGGGCGCGAGCCAGCGGTAGTCGATGCCAAACTTCAGTTGGTGGACGGACAAGTTCAACGACAGATTGTCCACCAGATTGACCTGGCGCTGCTCGTTCGTACCCTGTTTGCCCTGACCGTACTGTCCGGCGCCTGTGATCACGAACAAGAAGATCCCGTTTGTGGATGAGTGTCCATCGGGAAATAACAGCGAGTCGGGAAGAGGCGTTGCGCCACCGAAAACGTCCATAACGTATCTAGCGCCAACTCTGTGGTTGCTGTAGTTCCCTCGCATCTCATTGGTTGCGGCTGGCGTGATTAGTTGGGTGACGCCGATTGTTGCTGTTTGCACGGAGGAAGACAAGGAATTGGTAGTGCTGAGGACGGAACCAGAGGAAAAACGCGGACCTCGTTGAACCACGCTGGACGGCGAGTAATTGTAGCGGCCGAACAGTGCCACCCTTGAATAATCTCGATCGACGCGCATGCTCACAGCATCCAGGCTCGTGGGATTCGAGTAGCTCGAATTGAATTCAGCCAGCCCTGCCCCCACGGCAAGGCCGTTTGCAACCGGGTACGCGTTCAGGTAGGGCCGCACCCCGGCTGGAGCCAGCTGCCGGGACGTCGCGTCTGGGACCGTAGTTTGTTGGGTGAACGGTTGGCGCAGCCGCAGACCTTCATAGGAAAGGAAGAAGAACATCTTGTCTCTCCGCAACGGGCCTCCAAGGACACCTCCAAAATCGTTCAGGCGCTCCGCAGGTTTTGCGAGACCGTTGAAGTTTACAAACCAGTCCCTTGCGTCCAGTACGTTGTTCCTGAAGTATTCGAAAACGGTACCGTGGAACGAATTGGTACCTGAGCGGGTCACGATCGAGATCTGTCCACCAGGCATACGTCCAAACTCCGGCGCGAAAGACGACGTTTGAATGCGAAACTCCTGCAAGGCATCCACGGACACGAGGCTGTTTGTCCCACCCGACGCGCTTAACGCGGGCAGGGCGCCGCTTGCCCCCTGCACCATAGCAATGTAACCGGTGACGCCGAAATTGGCGCTGACCCCGTCCACCGTGAAGTAATTCGCATCCGCGCGTTGCCCGTTAACGCTGAATTGTCCCTGGTCATCGAACCTAGTAGAAGTCACGACCAACCCGGGCGTAAGCATCATCAAGGTTTGGAAAGTCCTGCCATTGAGTGGAAGATTCTCCGCGAACGTGCGGTCGATTACGGTACTGACGGCGCCTCCCTCAGCATTCGATAGTGGTGTCCCCGCTTCCACGGTAATCGCTTCCGAGACGTCCCCTAGCACCAACTCGAAGTCGACTGCCAACGTATCGTGGACGTGCAGGATCACGTCGGGCTTGATTAACTTCTTAAAGCCGGTCTTCTCGATCTCGATGCGATATAGCGTGGGAGGGAGATTCGACAGGTGATACTCGCCCGACGCGTTGGTGGTAATGGTGTAGCGGACATTTGTGCCCGTGTTAATCGCCACGACGCTAGCGTCTGCGACCACGGCTCCAGAAGGATCGGTGATTCGGCCCCGTAGCGACGCATTTGGTGATTGACCCCAGAGACCCAGCGCCAAGCAAAGCCAGAGTATGAAAGCCGATACTCGTCGCACAGAGTGAGCCCTCACTGAATCGCGTGGGTTCCACCTTACCACACCGTGCTGAAGACCGTGCCGGCGGATCTGTCGTGGAGTTATCAGCTTCCTAACGGATAGGCACGTTCGCCGACAATGCTGGATAATAGCCGTCATGACACGCGGGGCCTGGGCTGCCATCGTGCTGATGGCTTGCCGATGTGCGTTCGGTTTGAATCCCGCGCTAGATGTGTCGCAGTACGCCCACACCTCGTGGAAGATTCGCGACGGATTCCCAAAGGGACAGATCCACGCGCTCGCCCAAACGTCGGACGGGTATCTTTGGCTGGGTTCAGAATTCGGACTGTTCCGGTTCGATGGTGTCAAGAGCCTTCCTTGGCAACCGCCTGCTGACCAGCACCTCCCGTCGAAGTTCATCATCCACCTGCTCTCTGCGCGCGACGGAACTCTTTGGATCGGGACCTCGAAGGGCTTGGCTAGTTGGAAGGACGGCAGGCTGACGCAATACCCGGAGCTTGCCGGCTTCTACATCTTTGCCATCGTTGAGGATCGCGAAGGCTCTATATGGGCCAGCGGAGTAAGTGTTCCTAGGGGAAAGCTCTGCGCTATTGGAAAGCGCAGCGTCCGGTGCCGAGGAGAGGACGGCGTTCTTGGACGCGGAGCATTCAATTTGTATGAAGACAGAAAAGGGAACCTTTGGGCGGGAGTTAAGAACGGGCTCTGGCGATGGAAGCCGGGGCCGCCAACCTTCTTTCCGCTGGACGGCGAGCCAGACGGTATTCAAGGACTGGGTGAAGACGATGATGGCACCCTGCTAGTAGGCTGGAACGGGGCATTATGGCGGTTCGTTGACGGAAAACGACAGGCGTATCCACTTCCACGTACGACCGGCCAGTTCCGTGCCAAACGATTGTTGCGTGATCGCGATGGTGCTCTCTGGATTGGGACGTCCGATCGGGGGTTAGTGCATGTTCACCAGGGCCGCGCGGACGTATTTGCAGTAACTGACAGTCTCTCGGGCGAAAACGTTTACAGCATCTTTGCAGATCGGGAAGGTAGTATTTGGGTGTCCACCATGAATGGACTGGATCGCTTTCGCGACCTCGCGGTGAGTAACGTGTCAACTCGTCAGGGTTTATCGAGCAACCACGTTACATCGATTGCCACCTCCAATGACGAAAGTGTCTGGCTGGCAACCCGAGCCGGCATCAGCCGATGGATGCGCGGTCAAATCATGAACTACGGAACGCGACGGCGAGCGTTTGCGACGGATCAGGGCGAGCGCGCCCGAAGCCTCAAAGAACTGGCCCCAATGGCTCTTTTTCGGGGTCATCGCGGACGAATTTGGGCGGCTACCGTGAACGGGTTCGGCTACGTGGACGGTGAACGATTTGTTGCACTACCCGGTGTTCCCGGCGGTCCGGTGAATGCGATCGCAGAGGACACCACCGGCAGCTTGTGGATAGCGAATCAGAATAGGGGCCTCTTTCAAGTGCTGCGCGGCAGCGTGGTCCAGCGACTTCCTTGGTCGCGGTTCGGAGAGATGGCTCACGCCAGCGCCTTGGCCGCTGATCCCTCGGGGGAGGGCGTATGGATCGGATTTCATTTTGGTAGCGTCGCATATTTCAATGGCAACGACGTGCGCGCATCCTACTCCACGAGTGCTGGGTTGGGGGAAGGACGTGTGAACTACTTGGGCTTCGACCAGCGCGGCGTGCTCTGGGCCGCAACAGAAGGAGGGGTCAGCCGCTTGAAAGACGGGCGTGTGGCAACGCTTACCACTGGAAATGGACTGCCCTGCGATGGAGTTCACTGGATCGTGGAGGACGACGTTGATTCGTATTGGTTGTACACGGCCTGCGGCCTGGTGCGAATTTCGGGGGCGGATTTAGACATCTGGGCTGCCGCAGCGGACAAACGAGAGGATCGGAAGCAGTCGATCCAAGTAACCGTATTTGATGAGTCCAGTGGCGTAAGGAGCCTTGCTCGAGCGGGTTACTTCAGCGGACAGGTCGCCAAGTCAGTTGATGGAAAATTGTGGTTTCTGCCTTGGGATGGCGTCGCCGTCGTCGACCCACGTAACATTCCTATCAACCAGCTTCCCCCGCCGGTGCAAATCGAGCAGATCATCGCCGACCGGAAGCCTTACGATGGGGCTGCAGATGGAAAAGGTCTGGTTCGACTACCTCCATTAATACGCGACTTGCGGATCGACTACACAGCGCTTAGCCTGG
>DASQDN010000469.1:0-1572 GCA_035634155.1 Bryobacteraceae bacterium
GATCGAGGCTCGAAAGACGGCGTCCCGCAAAGGCGCCGACCAGGATGCTGCCCTCCACGCCCCCAGTCGCATGGTCGATCTCCATCTCGATCATGGCCGACCGGATCCGTGAGAATCGCCCCGGAGCCTGCTGGAACTTGCGCCAAGGTCCCGGAATGTTCAGGCCGCTCCAACCCAGGGACCAAGCGCCGAAGCCTCCGAGCAGAAGCGCCATGTCGAAGCGCCCCCTGATGCCGAGGACAACCGCCGCACCGAGAGCGGTAACGCCTGTCACGACCTTGAGGCTTTTCGCGAGAACAGCCGAGTCGGTGCGCGTGAACGTCTTGGCGAGCCACCAGACCAGGGCGACCGCGGCAATTCCATAAAGCAGCATCATCTTTTTTCTTCCCTTTCCAACATGTGGGCCGGGATGAAGCGGATGTAAATTGCCTGCTCGTCGAATGGGGCCGCGGCAGAACGGCTATGCAGGCCGCTTAGGGCTGTCGAGACCACGCTGGACAGCCGGACGCGCCAAGCCCCGCTCCAGCCAGGCCGGAACATGGGTGAGGCTATCGAACTCGACCAGTTCGCCTGCCCCGTAGAAGCCTATGAGGTTGCGGACCCATCCCAGGAGGGACACGTCGGCGATCGTGTAATCGTCGCCCATGATCCAGCTGCGCCCTTCGAGCCGGGTTTCGAGAACACCGAGCAAGCGCTTGGATTCGTTGCGATACCGCTCGAGCGGACGCTTGTCCTCGATCTCCCGGCCGGCGAACTTGTGGAAGAAGCCGAGCTGCCCGAACATGGGTCCGACCGCTGCCATCTGGAAGAAGACCCACTGGATCGTCTCATAGCGTAGCGCCGGATCGGACGGCAGGAATCGGCCCGTCTTTTCTGCAAGGTACAGGAGGATCGCGCCGGATTCGAACAGGGCCAGCGGTTTGCCTCCAGGCCCATCGGGATCGATGATCGCCGGTATCTTCCCGTTTGGGTTCAGCGACAGGAATTCCGGCGTCCACGTCTCGTTCTTGCCGATGTCAATGAAGTGGGGCTCGTAAGGCAGCCCAAGCTCCTCCAGCAGGATGGAGACCTTCACCCCGTTCGGGGTCGGCGTGGAATAGAGCTGGATCCGGTCCGGGTGCTGAGCCGGCCAGCGGGTCGCGATCGGAAAGGCGGAGAGATCGACCATGGGAACTCCATCAGCGGGATGAGTCGTGATGGAGCGATGCTAAGGTTCCCCGCTCGCTGTGCAACCGCGAATCCGGTGGTCGTCAGGTTGCGGTCACCGGATTCAGCCGGTTTCTAGTGCAGCAATCGCGCGGGGCTGCGCTGGCTCTCCCGCTCCCAGGCCTGAACGACGATGCCGTTGATGCCCGAATCGTGCAGCCGGTCGCTGAGATCGATGAAGTGGCGCTCGGTTGCCTCGACGTCGATCTGGATCTGGTCATCCTCCACGTGCTCAAGCTCGGAGGCAGCGAAACGCTCATAGGCTGCCGACATCTCGGCATAGGCAAAAGCGACAGGAAGGGTGCGGAAGATGGTGGAGAATTCCTCGTCCAAATCGCCCGTCGTCAGATCACGCATTTGGACCAG
>DASQDN010000470.1:0-5841 GCA_035634155.1 Bryobacteraceae bacterium
ATCGGCCCGCCGCCAGTGCCCCGACCACCATGGGGACGTAAAACATTTCCCCAGGAGCCGTGCTCCGTTGGGAGCATCCACCGCGACCGCAATGACGCCGCGATGACTTCTAACGCTGATTTGCCTGCAGGACCTTCTTGCGCAACCGGATCGAATGCGGCGTCACCTCAACCATCTCGTCATCGCGAATGAACTCGAGCGCCTGCTCCAGATTCAGCAGCTTCGGAGGCACCAGCCGAATCGCCTCATCCGCGCTCGACGCGCGCATATTGGTGAGCTTCTTCTCGCGCACGATGTTCACGTTCAGATCGGTATCGCGAGCATTCTCGCCCACCACCATCCCCTCGTAGACCTCCGTGCCGGGCGTAATAAACAACTCACCGCGCTCCTGCAGATTGAACATCGCGTACGACGTGGCCTTACCGGCGCGATCCGCAATCAACGACCCCGTGGGCCGCGTCGCGATCTCGCCCTGCCATTCCACCCAGCCATGGAACAGCGAGTTCATGATCGCCGTACCCTTGGTGTCGGTCAACATCTCCGACCTCAGCCCGATCAGGCCGCGCGACGGCACCAGAAACTCCAGACGCACCCGCCCCGAGCCGTTGTTGACCATCTTGGCCATCTTGCCCGTGCGCGCGCCGATCTTCTCAATCACGACGCCAATGAACTGTTCCGGGCAATCGATCACCAACAGTTCCTGCGGCTCATGCAGCTTGCCATCGATCGTCTTTGTCAGGATCTCCGGCTTCCCCACCATCAGCTCATAGCCTTCGCGCCGCATCATCTCGATCAAAATCGCGAGTTGCAGCTCACCGCGCCCCATCACCTTGAAGACGTCAGGACTCCCCGCCTCCTCCACCGAGATGGAAACGTTAGTGAGCAACTCCTTATCCAGCCGCTCGCGCAAGTTTCGCGACGTGACAAACTGACCCTCGCGGCCGACAAACGGAGATGTATTGATCGTGAACCGCATCGCGATCGTCGGCTCATCGATCTGAATGATGGGCAGCGGCTTCGGAGTTTCCGCGCTGGTCACCGTCTCGCCGATCGTGATACCTTCGACACCGGCGATCGCCATCAGCTCGCCGGGAATGCCAATCGTTTCATCGACACGCTTCAATCCCGCAAACGAGAACAGCTTGGTGATCCGCGTCTTCTGAATGGACCCATCCAGCTTGCAGATCGCGACATCGTCGCCGTGCCGGAAGGTGCCGCTGAACACGCGCCCGATCGCCAGCCGCCCCAGGTAGTCGCTATAGTCCAGGTTCGCCACCTGGAACTGCAGCACCGCGTCCCGGTCCCCGCCAGGACCCGGAATGTGCTTCACGATCGTTTCAAACAGCGGACGTAAATTCTCAGCCTCATCCTCGAGCTTGTACTTCGCCACACCGAGCTTCGCGTTTGTATAAATCACGGGAAAATCGAGCTGATCCTCGTGCGCGTCCAGATCGATGAATAGGTCATAAACCTCATTCAACACCTCGGCAATGCGAGCATCGGGACGGTCGATCTTATTGATAACGACGATCGGCGGAAGCTTGGCTTCCAACGCTTTACTTAGGACGTACCGTGTCTGCGGCAGCGGGCCTTCGCTCGCATCCACCAGGAGCATCACGCCGTCGACGATCTTCAGCGCACGCTCCACCTCACCGCCAAAGTCGCTGTGACCCGGCGTGTCGACAATATTGATCTTGATATCGTTGGCGTCGACGTCCTTATAATGAACGCCGGTAATCTTGGCCAGAATCGTGATTCCGCGCTCCCGTTCCAGCTCGTTGGAATCCATGACACGATCGGCTACCACCTCGTTGTCGCGGAAAATTCCACTCTGCTTTAAAAGGGCATCGACGAGCGTAGTCTTGCCGTGGTCAACGTGCGCGATAATCGCGATGTTGCGAATGTTAGGGTTACGTGTGGACTGCAATCTTCTAGTTTCTCACGACTGGGCCGAAAGCCTGCTGCCAGGGCAGTGGCTATTCGTTGCGCCAGGTGAGAATGCGGTAAGCGAGAGCAAACAGGTTCAATGCGCCGAACACGACGAAGCCAACGGCCAGAATCTGGTTCAGATCGCGACGCACCACCACCGTCTCAATCACCCGATCCGCCGTACCCTGGTCCATAGCCACCCAAAGAACGGCTGTGAAGAGTAACGTGGCCCACGCGGCGGCCCACTGAGACGTCCCCTTATTATTCATGGCAATGTCGTCGATCTAAGGGGATCTTATCAGTGTTTTTACCTAGTTACAATACCAATTCCCGATAGGTCGTACGGATGTAGAAAAAATGGTGCTAGGGTAATGTGCGGGTCTAGAACTCAGGTACCAAATAGGCTGCCATCTACGACGAACTTACGGAGCAAACCAACCGAAATTCCGTTCGATCTCAGCAACATCCTTCCATAGCCACAGGCCGACCCGCGGTCGCACGCTATCATGAAACCGTGGCTAAACCCGAGAACCTGCCCTCAATCGTCATCGTCGGCAGGCCGAACGTAGGCAAGTCCACCCTCTTCAACGCGATCACCGGCATGCGCCGCTCTATCGTGGGCGATGAGCCGGGCATTACTCGCGATCGCATCTACGGCGTCGCCACTCATCGCAACCGCAAGTTCGAACTCATCGACACCGGCGGCATCATCCCCAACGACGACGAACTCATCCCTAGCCATATCCTCCGCCAGGCTAAGGTCGCCCTGGAGCACGCCTCGCACATCGTCTTCGTCATCGACGGCCGCGCCGAAATCACCGGAACCGATCGCGAGCTCGCCTCCATCCTCCGCAAGCTGGACAAACCGATCGCCGTCGCCGTGAACAAAATCGACGCCCCCGTCCGCGAGTCGCTCACCAGCGAGTTCTACTCCCTCGGCTTCGAGCACGTCTTCGGCGTCTCAGCCGAACACAAGCTCGGCCTTCGCGAACTCCTCGACCATGTCACCTCCGGCATCGCGCCCGAGAAGGATCTCGAAGAAGGCGCCGAAGAGCCGCCCAAGCCCAAGCGCATCAAGGTCGCGATCATCGGCCGGCCCAACGTCGGGAAGTCGACCCTACTCAATGCCCTCACCGGACAAGAGCGCGCCATCGTCTCACCCATCGCAGGCACCACACGCGATGCCGTCGATGAAACCTTCATCGAAGACCACGTCGAATACACCTTCGTCGACACCGCCGGCATTCGACGCAAGGGTAAGACCAAGGAGATGGCGGAGAAGCTCAGCGTGGTCATGGCCCGTCGCAACATCCGAATGGCGAACGTAGTCCTCCTCGTGGTCGATGCCACAGAAGGAATCGTGGGCCACGACGCCACCGTCGCCGGCTACGCCCACGAAGAAGGCCGAGCCCTCATCATCTGTGTCAATAAGTGGGACGCCGTCGAGAACAAGGACCAGAAGGCATTCACCCAAAGCGTTCGCGACGAGTTCAAGTTCCTCGAGTACGCTCCGGTAACCTTCCTGTCCGCCGCCAAAGGCCACGGGGTGAAGCAGATTCTGCCCCTCATCCGAGATTGCTTCGACTCGGCATCCAAGCGCGCCACCACCGGCGAGCTCAACCGCTTCGTCGAAACACTAAAGATCGAGCCGCCGATCAAGATTTACTACATCACCCAGGCGGGCATCCGGCCGCCGACCTTCGTCCTCTTCACCGATAAGCACGGCGCCTTGCACTTCTCGGCCGAGCGATTCATCATCAACCGCTTCCGCGAGCGCTTCGGCTTCAAGGGGACTCCCGTCGTGCTCAAAGTGAAGACGAAGCCCTCGGGACGTAGAGGTCGATAACATCCACCGAAGGCAGCTTCACCGCGAACGTCGAAACCTTTAACCCATCAGTCACAATTCGGCGCTGGTTAATAGTTAGCACCACGCGGGTACACATCAGCCGAGACCTTATAAGAGCAGTCGTGGTATCCGGGCTCGCCAGCCCATCCGATCAACACGTCCCAAAAGCTTCGGCGTTGAACCAGCGGCGCTTCTCCGCAGCCTTCTCGACCGCCGCCTCGGTGCTGTCTCGGATGTTGTCCGCTGCGAAGAACGATCTCTACACACCGCGCTGCGTTGAAGGACAGCGAAGGGTGGGATCGGGGAATCGCGCAGCAGCAATTGAAGCTCGGCATCTGCCAGGTTACGCCGGGCCAACGCAGTCGCGATGCGCCGGCCCGTCAACGTTCCCCGTTGCAGCACCTCGCGCACCGTCCGGAGTTCTTCCCCGCGACATTCACGATCTGCAAAGCGATTTCCTCCACCGGCATGTCGCGCGACACCACCGGTGTCACCGCCATCTCCGTGTGTTCTGAGCTGATCTTCACGCGCAACGTGGAGGGAAGAGCGGGCATAGAAGCAGGTAGCAAAGAAAAACGGCCCCGAGTCCGGGGCCGTGGGGAATTCCTGTAGCGGTGTCCCTTGCGGGAGGAACTCGCTTACTTCTTCTTCTTGGCTGCGGCCTTCTTCGCCGGCGCCTTCTTGGCTGCCTTCTTGGTCGCGTTCTTCATCGATCGATTCTCCCTAACGTCGTAAGATTTGCGATCGGATGATCGCAGTGTGATCCATATATAAATTCCTTCGCGATCATTGTCAAGAGAAAAGTGCTAAAAACGTACCAGGAAGGTTTTGTTTTATCGTGTTCGACCCTAAAAACGTCTCACGCGACCCTTCGAAGGCATGTATCGCGACCGGAGGCGGTTGCGTCGATGAAGGAGAGAAGATGTCCAACCCGTCACATCGGTACGCTATCGCAGCCGTAATCATCGTGCTCTCCATCCTTCTCACCACCGGATGCGGGAAGAAGAAGATGAAGATCGCGAAGCCTCCCTCCATCGGTCACACCGAGACAGGTATCGCGAGCTGGTACGGTCATCCGTATCACGGACGGCGCGCCGCCAACGGCGAAGTCTATGACATGGAGAAGCTCACCGCGGCGCATCGCACCTACCCATTCGATACATGGGTGCGAGTGCAGAACCTTTCCAACGATCGAACCGTTGACGTGCGCATCCAGGATCGTGGGCCGTTCATCGACGGACGCATCATCGATCTGTCTCATGCTGCCGCGCGTGAGATCGAGTTGATCGGGCCCGGAGTCGCGAAGGTGAAGCTCACGGTCATCGCCCCTCCCAAGGACTTCCATAAGGAACCCGAGCTCTTCGGCATACAGGTAGGATCCTTCCGCGATCAGAACCGCGCGCTCACCTTGCGTGACGAAATGAAAGCTCGCTTTGGAACCGCGCGTGTCATCGAACGCGGCGCGGATCCGCCGATGTTCCGCGTGGTCGCGGGTGAATACGAAAGCGCCACCGAAGCCGAGCTGGCGGCCGAACCGATCCGGCAGAGCGGCGGAGCAGCCCTCGTTGTTCGTATCGACGAGCCGCCGCAGCCGTAAGCGCGCTCCCTCGCCGGTTGAGAACTTCCCTCCACCACCGGCACTACCAAGCTGGAACCAATGCAATCGCTTTCCGCGGAGAGTCCACGTGTCCTTGTCGGGCGTTCAGCCAAGGTGCGGCTGGTTCTCCAACAGATCGAAAAGATAAGCTCATCGCGATGGCCCGTGCTCATCCTCGGCGAAACCGGCACCGGAAAAGAACTCATCGCGCAGAGCCTGCATAGCCGCAGCGCCCCGGGACCGTTCGTCGTTGTCGATTGCTCCTCTCTGGTCGGACCGTTGATGGAGAGCGAACTGTTCGGTCACGCCAAGGGTTCGTTCACCGGCGCATCCACCGCCAAGATCGGCCTGATCGAAGCAGCGAACGGCGGCACCGCCTTCTTCGACGAAATCGGCGAGCTGCCGCTCGACCTTCAAGCCAAGCTCCTCCGCGTCCTTCAACAGAAAGAGTTTCGTCCCGTCGGCTCAA
>DASQDN010000471.1:0-4258 GCA_035634155.1 Bryobacteraceae bacterium
CACGGTGATCTTGCGCGATAAGTCGCCAGTGGCGACGGCAGTAGTTACGTCAGCGATGTTGCGGACTTGCGCTGTGAGGTTGCCGGCCATCGAGTTGACCGATTCAGTGAGATCCTTCCACACGCCCGCAACGCCCTTCACTTCCGCCTGACCGCCGAGCTTGCCTTCGGTTCCGACTTCGCGCGCAACGCGCGTCACTTCCGACGCGAACGACGAGAGCTGGTCGACCATGGTGTTGATCGTGTTCTTCAGCTCAAGAATTTCGCCGCGCACTTCGACGGTGATCTTGCGCGACAGGTCGCCTTTGGCGACCGCGGTGGTCACGTCGGCGATGTTGCGGACCTGCGCCGTGAGGTTGCCGGCCATGGAGTTGACCGAGTCGGTCAGATCCTTCCACACGCCCGCGACACCCTTCACGTCCGCCTGTCCACCAAGCTTGCCTTCGGTTCCGACTTCGCGCGCGACGCGCGTCACTTCGTTGGCGAAGCTATTAAGCTGGTCGACCATCGTATTGACGATTCGCGCGGTGTGGAGGAACTCGCCGCGAAGCGCGCGTCCGTCGACGTCGACCGCCATGGTTTGGGACAAGTCGCCCTTGGCCACAGCGCCGATCACACGCGCCACTTCGGTGGACGGCCGCACCAGATCGCCGATCAGCTCATTGACCGACTTGACGCATTCGTTCCAGTCGCCGGTGGAGCTGAACAGAGTCGCGCGCTGCGAGATCTGCCCTTCTTTCCCGACTTCGTTACTCACGCGCGACAGCTCATCGCGAAGCCGCTCGTTAGTCTCGAAGATAGAATTTAATGTATCGGCGACTTTACCGGCGATGCCGGTATGGTCAACGGGCAGGCGAACGGAAAAATCGCCTTTTTGGAACGCGATCAGAGCTTCTAACAGAAGCCCCATATCTAAGCGCTCAGAAGTTGCTGCAGCGCGAGCCATGAATCCTCCGACGGAACGAGAGAAAAGCGGACGGGTACGTTATATTGTAAGCTACTTCGCTACACCCCACAAAGATGAATCGCGAGAGCATTACAGAGGAAGAAGTATATCGCTTCATCCTGCTGCAGATCGACACAGTGCCGCATTTAGAAGCACTGCTGCTTCTGTGGCGGAATCGACCTCGCCTGTTTACCGAGCAGGACCTTGCGAGGCAGTTGTTTGTGGACGTCGGCAAGGCTCACGAGATCGCTCGCGACCTCGACCGCTCTGGCCTGATTACGATCAACGGCGGTGATCCGCAGGTGTATTGTTATGAGACCAAGGACATCAGAATCAACGCGCTGATGGAAGCGCTCGCGGCGCTGTACAAGCGCGAATTGGTAAGCATCTCGCAGTTAATCCACTCGAAGGCGCCATCGGCCGCACGTGACTTCGCCCGCGCCTTCAAGTTCACAAAGGATCGAGACTGAACATGGAGGCTATTGTTTACGCTTTGGGCGCTGCCACGACGCTGCTCTGTGCGGTGCTGTTAACTTTGGCTTACAAGCGCGTCAATCGGCGGCTGCTGCTGTGGAGCGGGCTGTGTTTCTTCGGCCTTGCGTTATCGAACCTCCTCGTCTTTATCGACCTGGTACTCGTACCCGATTATGATCTTTACATCTGGCGGCTCGCGACGGCCGCAATTGCTATGGGACTCCTGCTGTACGGCCTGATCTGGGGGGATCGATGACCACCGCGGAAGCCTTTCTTCTAGGTCTGCTAACTGCGATGTTCCTTACGGCCGCAGTGTTCTTTCTGCGCTTCTGGAAGGAGACGCGCGATCGGTTCTTTCTGACGTTTGCCGGATCCTTCTTCGTCGAAGGAGTGAGCCGGGTGGCGCTGTTGTTCGTTGACCGGCCGAGCCAGCCGCACTCCATCATCTACGTGATTCGGATGCTGGCCTCGCTCCTGATTGTTTGGGCGATTCTGCAGAAGAACTACGGCAAGAGCCGTTAGACGATCTGTTCCTTCTGCGCATCCCACGTAACAGGACGGCCTTGACGATAGCTGTCCACCGCCATACGGCACGCGATCGACACTCGGTAGCCAAGTTCGAACGTGCAACTCGGCGTCGCCGTTCCGCGGATCGAATCGACGAAATTCCGCATGTGGCTCGCCGGCGCGGTGCGTGATTGTCCGACTAGCTCACTCGCGTCCGGCCGGTTCACCTTCTGCGGGGCATAGCGGATCTGCTGGCCGCGCGAGATGGAGCCATCGGTTCCAAGGACGTCTTCGGTGACACCTAGGGCGTTGTTGCCGAAACCCGAGTCCCACGAGATCAGCATCTCCTCGGGCTGCACCATCGATACATTCATTGTGTCCGGCACTTCACGGCCGTCCTTCCACAGGTACACGCCGCCGGTTGCCACCACACTTTTCGGGATCTGCAGGTCCAGCACCTTGTACCAGAACGCGACCTGATGGCACATGTTCTCGTAGAAGTTGCCCCCTGAGTATTCCCAGAAGTAGCGCCAATTCACATACCTGTTCGCGTCGAACGGATAGTTCGGCGCGTCGCCCTGGAACGACTTCCAGAGCACGTTTTCCGGCGTCATGTCCGGATACACCGGGCGGGCCCATTGCGGCTTGCCGTGCGGCGTATTGCGGAACATGTGCATTACCACCGCGGTGATCTTGCCCAGCTTGTTGTCGGCCGTGAAGGACTCGGCATCGGTCACGTGCCCCGACGAGCACGACTGATGCCCGATCTGCACCACCTGCTTACCGCCGGTCTTCTGATAGGCGGCCCGCATGCGCTTGGCATGATCCACCGTGAACGCCATCGTCTTTTCCTGATACACGTGCTTGCCCGCTTCCATGGCGGCGACGAAGTGCTCGCAGTGCAGGTGCTGAGGAGTGGCGATCAGGACCGCGTCGATCGACTTGTCTTCCAGCAGGCGACGGTAGTCGTAATACGTGGCCGCGGAGGATACGACTTTCTTCGCATCGTCCAACCGCCGCGAATAGATGTCGTTGAACGCGACGAACTCTACGTCGGGCAATGAGATGGCTTCGCGGACGAGCTGCATGCCACGGTCGCCCGCTCCGATGATGCCCATGCGGATCCGTTCGTTAGCTCCCAGCACCCGTGTGGGCGAAGCGAGGGTGGTGGCTAAGCCGGAAGCAACCGTTCCGATGAAACTGCGGCGGGAAGACATGCTTCCCTCCATTCTATTCAATACTCGGTACGGGTGGCAGGAAAGGTCCGCAGCCAGTTGACGCAACGGAAAGTCCAACCACGGCGGGCGGCGAACCGCGCTTCTGTCTCCGCGTCGGCTTGCACGCGCGATTGTTCAAAGCTGGCGTACTGACCGAGGAGTTCCTGTTCAGAGAACCCGATCGCGACCGCGTACTGCCGTATGTAGCTGGTGTTGAAGACGCCACCGGGGAGCTTCTCGAACTCTTCGGTTTCAATGGCTCGCAAGAACTGGGTTCCGATCTTCGTTCGATCGGAGATCTGTTCGAGTGAAATGCCGCGACGTTTTCTTAATTCTTCGAGCCTCAGTACAGTCGTGCCACTTGGCATGAGTACACTCCCTGTGTCTCGCAATTCCGGGGTGGCTGGTCGGTTTAGCCGGGATGGCGGTGCAAGAAAATTGACTGTCGTAAGCCCAATAGTACTTCATCAGAAAGGTAATGGGAAGTGGTTCTACCCCTATAAGGTTGGATTCTTTGCGGTATCAGGCCCGCTCTGATGTGCAATGAGGGTTACACCTGAGCCAGGGAATACCCTAGTCTCCCCTCATTTGCGGTGATTTGGTCTTCACAGATGCCGCTTCCACCTCTTCCGCGGCCTCGATTTTCTCCTTTGCCTCCTGCAAATCCTCGACTTCGGGCTGCGGACGATCCTGCTCCTTTCGGATCTCAGGTTCAAAGCTTAGATCGACTAGTACCGGGAAGTGGTCCGAGTCGGTCTTCTCAGCGCGCATCAGGCGGACCAGCCGGAAAGCGCGCGAATGAAACAAGTGATCCAGCGGCCATCGGAAAAGCGGATGGCCGGAGTGGAACGTGTTGCAAAAGGCTCGGCCGAGGCGCGGGTCCAGCAGTCCGCTGATGCGCAAGAACAAGCGGGTGGTGTGAGACCAGGCCACATCGTTCATATCGCCTGTGACGATAATCGGGCGCGGCGAATCTTTCACTTCTTTGGCGACGATCACCAGTTCCGCATCCCGGGCGAGCGTATCGACCCCGATCTGCGGAGGCCGTGGGTGGAGGCAATGCAGTTCCACCACGTCTCCGGTTCGCAGATGAAGCATGGCGCGAAACGACGGTA
>DASQDN010000472.1:0-11067 GCA_035634155.1 Bryobacteraceae bacterium
CTCCTGTGTAATGTCGCGAACGCTGATGATAAACCCGTGAACCAGGCCCTGCTCGATATGCGGCGTGTATGTCAGTTCAATCTCGTGCAGCGTTCCGTCCTTGTGACGGATGCTGGAATCAAACTTTACCTGCTCGCCGGCAAGCGCGCGCTGAATGTACGGCCGGGCGATGCTGTAGTGCGGTTCGCCGGTTAGTTCCTGAATACTGCGGCCGAGGATGTCTTCGCAGCGCAAATCGAACATCGCTTCGTAGGCACGATTCACTCGCTGGTAGCGCTGGTCGGCGCCGACGTAGGAGATCAGGGACGTAACGCTGTCGAGCGACACTTCGAGCTTGGCGGTTCGCACTTCCAGGTCCGCGACGCGGCGGCGGAGGCGCTCCAACTCCGGTTCATGTGCTGCTGCCTGCATCTGCCTTTGGTGGCTTGGACCATTTTAGGTGAGACGGAAGACAACCGGAAAGCAACGGGAACAGGGAGGGTCGCTTGGTATCCTGATAGCGCTCGTCTATGGCCCGAATCAAACCCTTTCGACCCTACAGGTATGCCCAGGAAGCCGGAAAGCTCGATGATCTGGTGACGCAGCCTTACGACAAGATCAGTCCGGAAATGCAGCAGCAGTATTTGGCTAAGAGCCCGCACAATCTGGTGCGCGTGATTCTCGGCCCACGCTCGGAATCGGATTCGGAGACCGATAACGTGTACACACGTGCTGCCGGACACTTCAAAGAGTGGATCGACAAGGGGATTCTTCGCAAGGAAGCCGAGCCGAGCTTTTACGCGTATTTTCAGGAATTCGAAGTTCCGGGCACGGGCGAATCACTCATCCGCAAGGGATTTATCGGACTGGGCGCGGTGGAGGACTACGAGGCGCGAATCGTGCACCGGCATGAGCAAACGCTGTCTGGGCCGAAGAAAGATCGCCGTCAGGTGCTGGAGCATACGGGAGCACACTTCGGCCAGATCTTCATGCTGTATCCCGACCCGGAGTGCCGCGTCGACGCCATTCTGGATCGTGCGGCGGCTTCCGCCCCGGCGGCAAACGTTCGCGACGAATATGATGTGACGCACACTTTGTACCAGATCTCCGATCCTGAGGTGGTCGCGGACCTACAGCAACTCATGTCCGATAAAAAGCTGGTGATTGCCGACGGTCACCATCGGTACGAGACGGCATTGGGCTTCCGCAACGATCATCCCGAGATGGAAGACGCCAAGTGGGTGATGATGACCTTCGTCAACATGCATTCGCGCGGGCTACGAATCCTGGCGACGCATCGTGTGTTGAAGGGACTCGAGGGGTTCAATCTGGACGAGTTCGTTCAGAAGGCGAGCGAGAAGTTCGAGGTGACGCAGTTCGATACGCCGGGATCGCTGGCACAGGCCTGGGAGCAGCCGGCGCTGGAGCGGATCCGGATCGGTGTGGCAGCGAAAGGCGCGGACCGTATCTACATGTTAGAGCGGCCGCGGAATGGCTCGCTGGACGTGGACGTTCTGCATACCGACATCCTGCAAGGTGTGCTGGGGATCAGTCCCGAAGCGGTTCGCGATGAGCACTACATAAAATATGTGCGCGGATTGGATGTGGCTACAGGAATGGTGGCGGACGGCAAGGCGGAAGTCGCGTTTTTGCTGGAAGCTACCACGGTACAGCAAGTGGCGGATACGTCGTTCGGGGGCGGATGCATGCCCCAGAAGTCTACTGACTTTTATCCGAAGCTTCTGACCGGGCTCACCATTTACAAGCTGGAGAAGTAGGCTCGTCGCTTTGAAGAAGACGCTCGATCGCGTGTTGTCCCGTGCCGGTATCGGCTCACGTACGGATGCGCGGAGTTGGATCGGAGCGGGTCGGGTTACCGTGAACGGCAAAGTCGTTCAGACGCCGGACGCGTGGGTGGATTTGGAGAAGGATCGGGTCGCACTGGACGGGCGTCCGGTGGTGGAGCAGCGCAAAGTCTACCTGCTGCTGTACAAACCGAAGGGCTACATCACGACATATCGCGACCCGGAAGGCCGTCCGACCGTTTATGACCTGCTTGGCGACGTGCCGCAGTGGGTGGCGCCGGTGGGCAGGCTGGATCAGGACACCAGCGGCCTTTTGTTGCTGACAAACGACAACGATCTGGCCGACCGCATCACGGGCCCGGAGTATAAGGTGCCCAAAACGTACCTGGTGAAGACGTCGTCTTTGCTCGACGAGGATTCGCTTGAGAGACTGCGGTCGGGTGTGGAATTGAACGATGGTCCGACGCGTCCTGCCGGTGTAAAGCGATTACGCGATTCAGCCAGTTCCACATTCCTGGAGATCACGATCACCGAAGGTAGAAATCGCCAGGTTCGTCGCATGATTGAGGCCGTGGGGAGCAGGGTTCGGAAGCTGGTGCGCACGGCGATCGGCCCTTTGACGATCGGGGATCTGCCCATCGGAAGCTATCGCCCGCTTTCAGAGGCGGAGCTGCGCGGATTGGGTGCGCGTTACTCTGAAAGGAATGTCGAAACGCCACGGCAAAAGCAAAGCACTGACCGCCCGCGCCGCCCCCGCCGTCGCTCTTGACAACGATTCGTTCCAGGATTCCGCGCTTTACATCAACCGGGAATTGAGCTTGCTGGCGTTTCAGCATCGTGTGCTGGAGGAAGCGCAGGACCCGACCAATCCGTTGCTGGAGCGGGTGAAGTTCCTGGCGATCCTGGGTTCGAATCTGGATGAGTTCTTCATGGTTCGCGTCGCCGGCCTGCTGGCGCAGGTGGATGCGGGTACCACCGAGACCGGACCCGATCGGATGAGCCCTTCCGCGCAACTGGTGGCGATTCGGCGGGATGTGAAGAAGCTTTTCGCGGAGGCGCATCGGTGCTGGCGCGACCTGTCGGACGCGCTGCGCGAGGCCGGCGTCCAGGTGCTCGATTATGGCGAGCTCAGCGACAAGCAGCGGCGTGCGGCCGAGGCGTTCTTTCGCAACACGGCGTTTCCTGTGCTGACTCCGCTGGCGTTCGATCCGGGGCGGCCGTTCCCGCATATTTCGAATCGGAGTCTCAACCTTGCTGTCCTGATTCGCGATAAGCAGGGTCAGGAACGGTTCGCGCGAATTAAGGTGCCGAGCACGCTACCGCAGTTGGTGCCGCTGGACCCGCCTCGCAAGCAGAGAGCCAAGCGACGTCCGCCGAAAGAACTCAACTTCGTGTGGCTGGAGCAGGTGATTGCGGCCAATCTGGAGTCGCTGTTTCCAGGGATGCACGTAGTGGAGGCGCATCCCTTCCATGTCACTCGGGATGCGGAGCTTGCGATTAAGGAACTGGAAGCCGAAGATTTGCTCGAAAGCATCGAAGCCGGTGTGCGCCAGCGGCGGTTCGGCGATGTCGTCCGCCTGAAGGTCACGGCGAACATGCCGGAAGGAATGCTCGAGATCCTGACCTCGAATCTGGAGGTGCAGCCCGGCGAGCTTTACAAGATCCACGGGCCGTTGTCGTTAAGCAGGTTCATGGATCTGTATGGCATCGACCGGGCGGACTTGAAGGAGGCGCCGTTCATTCCCGCCACGCCCGCGGCATTGCAGAATCCGGACGATGAGGATATGTTCGCGGCCATCCGGCGGCAGGACATCCTGCTCCACCATCCGTTCGATTCGTTCCAGCCGGTTGTGGATTTCCTGCGGAAGGCCGCGCTGGACCCTAACGTCCTTGCGATCAAGATGACGTTGTATCGGGTGGGTCGGAACTCGCCGATTGTGGCGGCGCTGCTGGAAGCGATGGAGGAAGGCAAGCAGGTGGCCGTGCTCCTGGAACTGAAGGCGCGCTTCGATGAGGAGAGCAATATCGAGTGGGCTCGGGCGCTGGAGCGCGAGGGCGTCCACGTGGTGTATGGGCTGCTGGGGTTAAAGATTCATTGCAAGGCGGCGATGGTAGTGCGGCGCGAGGCGGATACGATCCGGCGGTATGTTCACTTGTCGACGGGCAATTACAACGCGGTCACCGCGCATACTTATACCGACATCGGATTGTTTACGGCGGACGAGGAGATCGCCAGCGACACGACGGACCTGTTCAATTATTTGACGGGGTATTCGGCGAAGGAAAGCTTTCGTAAATTGCTGGTCGCGCCGGTGACGCTGCGTGAGCAACTGGAAGCGATGGTGGAGCGGGAGATCCAGCATAAGGCGCAGGGCCGGGGCGGGCACCTCATCTTTAAAATGAATGCGCTGGAAGATCCGGCCATGATCCGGATGCTGTACGGCGCCTCGCAAGCGGGAGTGAAGGTGGATCTGCTGGTGCGCGGCATCTGCTGCTTGCGGCCTGGAATCGCGGGTGTGAGCGAAAACATCCAGGTGATCAGCATCGTCGGACGGTTCCTGGAGCATAGCCGCCTCTTCTATTTCCGGAACGGCGGGGATGACGAGATTTACGCCGGTTCGGCCGATTTGATGCCGCGTAACATCAATCGCCGGGTGGAGGCGCTGTTTCCTTTGAGCGATCCGGCGCTGGTGGAACACGTAAAGACGTGCGTTCTTGGGACGTATCTTGCGGATACGGTGAAGGCGCGACGGATGCAGACGGACGGCTCGTATGTTCGGGTGAAACCGTCGGGCGACCCGTTGAATGCACAGGCGGTGCTGCTGGAACGGACGAGGCCGCGTAAGAAGTAGCGAGCGTTGAAAAATCCGACGAAACCTTGTGGAGAAATCCTGCAGCGTTGGTGCTCGGATTGCTAATTCACTGGCGGAGGCACCATGAAAACCATTCGTTTCGCAGTTCCCGCTCTTGTCGTTTGCGCAGGTATCCTGCTGAATTCTTCAGCCGCTTTTGCGAAGAAGGAGTACACCGTCAAAGAGAAGAAAGCCTGTGCTTTCTGTCACGTAACGGCCAGTTCGAAAGAGCTGAATGACGCGGGGAAGTATTACAAAGAGAAGAAGACGCTGGAGGGTTACACCAAAGCCGCTGACCCAAAATAGTGGGCGATAAGACGCATGTATAGACAGGCTTTGGGTGTGCTGGCGCAGGCCGCCGCCGCGGCGGTCTGGCTCGCCTCGGGAACGCCGGTTTCCGCTCAGCAGACGAAACCGGCGTCATCGCTGACGGAGGCGAACGCGGTTTGTGCCGCGTGCCACGAGGTCGGCGAGAAGATGGCAGGCAACGCGCATGCGACGGTGGCCTGTTCCACGTGCCATGTGAAGCACGAGGAGTACCCGCATCCGGCCAACATTCCCAAACCTGTCTGCAGTTCCTGCCATTCCGAGCAACAGACGGTTTTCCAGCTAAGCGTTCACGCCGAAGCGGCTCGAAAGGGCAATGCGGGCGCTCCGGATTGTGCGGTCTGCCACTCGTCGGCGCATGAAACGAAAAAGACGGGTACGGTCGATTTTCGGAGGACGACGCTGGAAACTTGCGGCATGTGCCACGACAAGGTGCTTGCCGAATATTGGACCAGCGTGCATGGAAGAGCGGCTGCCTCCGGTCATGCCCGGGCTCCGGTGTGCTCGGATTGCCATGGCGAACACGACATCCGCCGGCCCTCGAATCCCGATTCGAGGGTAGCGGCTCGAAACCAGCCGGAGACTTGCGGGTCGTGCCATGCGGGGGTCGCCTTGCGGCCTCGTTTCGCGCCTCCGCTGGATCGGATCGCAAGTTTTGAGAAGTCGTTCCACGGGCTGGCGCTACGCGCGGGCTCGAAGACAGTGGCGGCGTGCGCGAGCTGCCACGGCGTCCACAACATCCTGCCTTCCACCGATGCTAAATCGCAGATTCATGCCGCAAATCTGGCGGCGACCTGCGGCAAGTGCCATCCGGGTGCGGGCGAACGGTTTGCGAGCCTCGGACCTGTGCACGTGGTGGAGGGTCGAACCGAAGCCGAGCCGGTGCGCTGGATCCGCCAGTTCTACCTGATTCTGATTCCGCTGGTGCTTGGGTTGATGTTTGTGCATAATCTGGGCGACTTCCTCAGGAAACTGTGGAGCCTTCGGCTCAAGCCGAATGCGCAGCCCCATCGGGTAGTGGGTCCGCCTGATGCCGAGTTGCGCATGCATGCGGCTGAGCGTTTGCAGCACGCGCTGCTCGCGGTGTCGTTTATTGTGCTGACGTGGACCGGGTTTGCGCTCATATATCCGGACCACTTCTGGGCACGCCCGCTCACCATGTGGGAAGATCGCTGGCCGGTGCGCGGCGTGGTGCATCGCGTGTCGGCTGTGGTGTTCATGATCGTCGCCGTGCTGCACGTCATCCTGACGCTTCGCAGCCCGCGCCTTCGCCATCACTGGTTGGAATTGATTCCGCGCCGTCAGGACCTCCCCGAGGCTGTCATGAACTTCTCGTATAACGTCGGGCTGAGGCGGACCCGGCCGGTCCTGTCGTCGCACAGCTATATCGAAAAGGCGGAGTATTGGGCGGTCGTCTGGGGAGCGGTGATCATGGCCGCCTCCGGGCTGCTGCTGTGGGCGAATAATTGGTCCTTGCGCAACCTGCCCAAAGTGGTGCTGGACATCGCCACGGCAGTTCACTATTACGAGGCGGTGCTGGCTGCGGCGGCGATCGTTATCTGGCACTTCTACTTCGTGCTGGCCGATCCGGAGGTTTATCCGATGGACTCGGCGTGGCTCACGGGGAAGAGCGTGCGGCGCCGAAAGCGTCATGAGCAGAACGAAACCGACACGGGTAAAGACACGAGGTAAGCACGCGTACGGCGTAGTACGATGAAAGCTCACGCATGCAAGCTCTCCTCGATTCGCTGAAGCCAGGGGAAGAGGATTGGCTGCTAGCGCAGACAATCGACCCGCAACGGCTTCCCGCGCACATCGCACTCATCATGGACGGCAATGGCCGCTGGGCCAATCGCCGCAACCTGCCGCGCGCTGCCGGGCATCAGGCCGGAATCGATCCGGTCCGCAGCACGGTGGAGACGTGCGCGCGGCTCGGCATCCAGGCCTTGACGCTTTACGCCTTTTCGGTGGAGAACTGGAAGCGACCGCGCCATGAGGTGGAGACCCTGTGGCGGCTGCTGCGCTTTTATCTGAATCGCGAACTGCCGAAGTTGATGGACAACAACATTCGGTTGTTTGCCATCGGCCGCTTGAGCGGTTTGCCGGGCCCGGTGCGCGAGGAACTGCAGGCGGCAGTCGATTCCACCAGCATGAACACGGGACTGCGGGTGAACCTCGCGATCAACTATGGCGGCCGCGCTGAGTTGGTGGATGCGGTGAACCTGCTAATCCGGCAGGCGCAGGCTGAGGGCTCGCTCGAAGTGCTCGACGTGGACGAGGACGCGATTTCGGCGGCGCTGTACACTTCGCACGTGCCCGATCCGGACTTGTTGATCCGCACCTCAGGCGAGATGCGCATCAGCAACTTCCTGCTGTGGCAGATCGCTTACGCCGAGCTTTACGTCACCGAAACGCTTTGGCCGGACTTTTCCCGTGCCGATCTGTTGCGCGCCGTGCTCGATTATCAACGCAGGGATCGGAGATTCGGCGGCGTGAAGTCCGACCACGCTGCGCAGCCGGCGGCCGGCGTGCAGCCTGAGAGTGCGGTCGCGCCTTCGCGATGAAGCGCATCTTAACCGCGCTGGTCCTGATTCCTTTCGCGTTGTACGCGATCTTCTGGGCGCCGCACTGGATCTTCGTCGCCATCGTGGCGTTGATGGCCACGGCCTGTTATCACGAGTTCGCCGGGATCGCGGCGAACTCCGGCGCTCCCGGTCCGTTGTGGATTGGCTTCGTTTTGGGATACCTGTTCCTGTTCGATCCCGGAACCATCCGATTGCTTCCGCTGGTCGCGCTTACGCTCGCGCTGCGCCTGGCGGATCTGTCAAAGGTGCTTGCGTTCTCGACATCCCTGGCGCTGGGTGTCGTCTACGTGTTTGGGGCCTGGCGCTGCGCGATTGACCTGCGAGCCATCTCGCCGTTCTGGATCTTGTTTGCGCTGTCGATCAACTGGGTGGGCGATATCGCGGCATTTTATGTGGGGCGGACCTTCGGCAAACACAAGCTATCGCCGCGTGTGAGTCCGGGCAAGTCGTGGGAAGGGGCCGTAGGATCGCTGGTTGCCGTGGTCGCGTTCGGGATTGCGTTTGAGGGTCGGCTGGGGCTTGGTTTGAGTGTTCCGGAGATGATCGGGTTGTCGGTTTTATGCAACGTGGCAGGGCAGGTGGGCGATCTCGCCGAGTCGTCCTTGAAGCGCGGGGCGGGTCTGAAAGACAGCGGTACACTGCTGCCCGGTCATGGCGGATTCCTTGACCGGCTGGATAGCTCCCTGTTTACAATGCCGATGGTCTTCTACTTTTTACAGTACCGAGCGCTGGTGTAGTTTTGTGTTAGAATTTCCGACTTGTCTCGGCATTTTGCTTTCGCACCAATCCTGACGGCGCTGCTGTCGCTTTCTGCTTTCGGCCAAACGGCGTTCAATAAATCGGTGAGCCGCGTCGCCTTCGCCGGGGCGCCGGAGAACGCCATCTATGCCTATTCAAACGGGCTGTTTCGCAGCCGGGACGGCGGGCAGACCTGGGTTGCCCTGCACCTGCTGCCCGCGGGAGTCCGGCACCCGAACGTCAATGAGATTCTGGTGCATCCCACGAATCCCCGGATCGTATATGTGTTTACCGAAGGTCCGCCGGCGCGGGTTTGGAAGACCACGGACGGCGGCGATCACTGGTCCGATGTGTCGAACGGGCTTCCCGCAAACGAGGATCTGTTGGACGATGCGGCGATCATCACTCGCACCCCCGACACCTTGTACGTGCTTGCGAGCAAGGACGTTTACGTAACGCGCAACGGCGGAGATCAATGGACCCGTCTGACGACGATTACGGAGGGCGCAAGCCCGTTCGGACCGGCGGTTGTGGGCTTCGCCGCTGCCCCGAGCACGCCGGGAAGGCTTTACGCCTGGTCCGGCTCCAATATGATTCGCAGCGATGACGATGGAGCGACGTGGCGATCCTTAAATCTGGTGCGCGGCAACGGCCAGACGGTAATCCTGAACGCAGCCGTGCATCCCCGTAATGCGGACGAGATTGTTCTCTCGGCCAACTTCTTCCAGGGTGTGGCTTTGAGCTCCGCCAACACGCAGGTGTCGACTGACGGCGGCAACACGTTCAGTGAACGATCCACGAAGGCCACCACCGCGCGCTTCGAGATCGATCCTTCCGGCACGTACCATTATCTGGGCTGCTGTGGCGATTATTGTCGAAGTGAGAATCAGGCAAACTCATGGACTTGCACGAGCCTCGGGCAAGGACCCCGCGACTGGACGTTCGATCCGGCCACGCCGGGTCTGACGTACTTTGGGGAAAACAATGGCGTATCCAGGTCGACCGATCGCGGCGCGACTCGGACGCTGCTCACCGGCACGGCGCGTCCGACGTTGGAGAGGCCTGCTTCCGAACTCCGGCTCGCGCTGGCGCAAGGTACGGTGGGATCGTTCACGCTGCCGCTTCGCAGTGTGGAGCAGAACGACTGGCGGATTCCGTTCACCATATCGGGAGTGCCGTCCTGGTTAACGCTGAGTGTGCTTTCGGGGACCACTCCCGCTTCTGTGAGTGCGACCATTGACACTGCCAATCTGCCGCTCGGGGTCACTACGGCCGAGCTTACATTGAGTTCGGCACAGGCGGCATCCGAGACCAAGCTTCCATTTTCGGTAGTGGTGACTCCGGCTGTTGGGGCGCCGCCGTATACCTCCGCATTGATCGGCGGAGGCGGCAGCAGTAACGCGATCGGTTTCTCGGGCGCCGCGACGCAGGTGAGCCTCTCGCCGTCGCGTATCGCAGTGGATCCCGCGGGTAATGTTCTGGTGGCGACTTCGCTTCCGTATGCGATCCACCGTATCGACCGACAGAGTCGCTTTACCCATATTGCCGGCACCGGAACCTCCGGGAATACAGGCGACGAAGGCCCTGCGGTGAGCGCGCAAATCGGCACTATCAACGGGCTGTTCGCCGATGCTTCGAATGTTTACCTGTTTCAGGCCTCGCCACGTGTGATCCGTAAGGTTTCCGGGACTACAATCTCGACGGCGATTACGAACAACCAGTTGTTGACGGCCACGTCCACCGGGTCGAACCGGCTGCGTGCGGGCCGTGATTCGACCCTCATCTGGGCCGACGGGTCCCATGTTTATCAATACTCGCCCGCCTCTCAGCGCGCCGAACGAATCGTGCTGGGACAGACAGGAGAGGGCCCTTACACCGACATTGCCGTAGCTCCGGGTGGTGGCTACTATGTCGTCGATAGCGTGAGAAACCAAGTGTTCCTGGTGCGGAGCAACGCTGCACGCCGGCTGATCGCCGGTTCCGGGACTCGTGGATTTGCCGGTGATGGCGGCCCGGCGACGGAAGCGTTGCTGGCGGCTCCGAGCGCTATTGCGGTGGGCGGCGACGGCACGCTGTTTATTGCCGACTCAGGAAACAATCGGGTGCGGGCGGTTACGACCGACGGTGTCATTCGCACGTACGCGGGCGACGGTCGCTCGACCGGCACACGCACGGGCGAACTGGCGACGCAAATGCCGCTCGATCGAGTGATCGACATCGCACTGGCCGCCAATGGGGAGCTAATCGTCGCGGACGCATCGAGAGTGTATCGGTTGACGCGAGCACAGGTGGTGCCCGCTATCAGCTCGGGCGGACTAGTTCACCAATCGACGTACAAGCCGGTCGAGACGCCGTGTAGATACTTCTCCATCTTCGGGAACAATCTGGCAACTGGTACGCAGACCGTGAACACCGCAACCTGGAGCACGCGTATGGGAGGCGTGGAAGTACGGATCCAAGGGCGGCTTGCCCCGCTGTATTACGTCAGTCCGACCCAGATCAACGGACAGACGCCGTACGAGACGACGCCCGGGGACGCAACCGCAACGGTGACGACGGAAGGTGTTACGACAAACGTGGTGAGCGCTGAGGTGCGCCGCGCGGCGCCGGGCGTTCTTGTGGTGACGAACTCGGATGGCACGTATAACAAGCTGCAGGGCGGCGCCGCGGTGGGGGATTATGTGGTGGCGTATGCAACCGGCGTCGGACCAGTGGACGGACAGCAGTCGACGGGGGATCCGGCGGCCGCAGATCCGCTGCCCAGAAGCACGTCGAATTACC
>DASQDN010000473.1:0-1800 GCA_035634155.1 Bryobacteraceae bacterium
GACCACGAAGTCGCCAAACTCGTAGGCGCGCCTCCGGGATACTTGGGCCATCGGGAAACGCACCCGCTGCTTACCCAGGCAAAGCTGGCCGCGATTACAAGCGAGCGGTCCAGTCTATCCATTGTGCTCTTCGATGAAGTGGAGAAGGCCGCGCCTACGCTGCAGAAGCTTTTGCTCGGCGTGCTCGACAAGGCGGCGCTTCGGCTTGGCGATAACAACGTCGTCAATTTCGAGCGGACTCTCATCTTCCTCACCAGCAATCTCGGCGCGCAAGGAATGATGAAAGCTCTTTCGCCCGGGTTTGGGTTCTGCGGCAATCAAGCGAGCCCGCCGGAAACATCGCGCCTGGAAAGCATCGCCCTGGCTGCCGTGCGCAAAACATTCTCCCCGGAGTTCGTCAACCGCATCGACGCCTCCATAACGTATCAGCCGTTGTCTACTGAATCGCTCGCCGAAATCCTGGCACAGCACCTGGACGAACTCCAGCAGCACATTGAGCTTCGTCTCGGTTCCCGCGGCTTCCGTCTCGTGGTCAGCGACAAATGCCGGAAGTTCCTGCTATCGGAGGGCTCCTGCACCACGTACGGCGCTCGCGAGTTGAAGCGAACCGTGCACCGGCAGCTCACCCAGCCGCTTGCAAATATGGTAGTACTGGGTCGGGTAAAACCCGGTGGTTGTGTCCGCGCCGATTACGATGAAAAGTCGAACTCGCTTCGTCTGCGCGCGGCATAGCTACGGGGCCGGGGCCTGGGTGAAGACGGCCGATTCGACGAAGCTGCGATTGTTTTTGAAGAAGATCTCCAGCCGGAATCGAATCTCCGGCGCAATCAGAGGGTACATCGCTGCGCCGTTGCGAAGTTCCGCGAAGCCGAGCTTCACCTCTTTGCTGTTGGCGCCCTCAGTGACTGTCAGAACGCCATGCAGCGCCGCCTGAATGGGCGCCGCGTCCCGGTTCCACTTGACCATTACGCTGCTTCCTGCTTGCGATACCTGAAGATGAACGGTGTATAAGTCGGCATTTGGAAGACCGGTAGGAGTTCCAGCGCCCGTCGGGACCGCCGGCCGTCTCTGCGCTTCCAGAGTTCGACCGGCGTACTCGTAGCCGCATGCTGCGCCGAAGGCCAGCAGCGCGGCGAAGAAGGCGGTCCAGCTCAGAGCGCGCAGCCAACCCGAGGGCGGAGCGACTTCCGCCGCGAATAGATCGCGCTGTCCTTGCGGGTCGGGCGCAACGAGTGGTGAGGTGCGGGGTGGTCTTGACCGCGTAGCAGCAGGCGTGGGCGGCGCTGCAACGGCCGTCGGGGCCACCGCCCGCGCTTTCGGCTCAGGGGCGGGTGCAGGAGGCGTCTCCTGCGCGGCCGCAGCAGGTCGGGCGGGGGTTTCGAACTTGAACTCCAAAGGCGTGCTGGCCGTCACCAGTTCGCCCTTCTCCTTCAGAAAAAATCCCGCCGTGGCCGCACGCGTGGCGAAGGGCTTAATTAGGAGCGCGACGTCCACGGGATCCCGGAAAAATTCCCGCATCACCGCGGCATCCCGCTCATCCATCGTGAAGCCGTCGCGCGTGTGACTGCGAAAGTACCCCACTGCGTACGAGTCGCGGTCAAGCGAAGGCTGCCATCGCGCCACGGCGTCGCGAAAACGCTGCTCGTCGGTCGGCGAGAGCACATAGGACGGTCCCGCTGCGTACTCGCAGGGAACCACTTCAATGTCGTAGATGTAGATGACTGGCGTTTTCGGTTTACGATCGATGCGCCCGAGCAACACTCCACCGGTCTCGGTGCCGCGCCGGCGCGTCACGCCGAA
>DASQDN010000474.1:0-8804 GCA_035634155.1 Bryobacteraceae bacterium
TCCTACGCCGAACTCCGCCAAGCCTTCACCAGCACCTACAAACCCGCAAACGCCGTGGAAGCCTCCCTCGTCGAAGTCATCGCCAACAGCTACTGGCGACTCCTCCGAGCCCGCCGCGCCGAAACCGCTGCCCTCGACCTCGAAATCCGAGGCCTCAAACGCCGCAACAACAAACCCGAAGCTGTCAACCTCGACAACGACGACGAAGCCTTAGCCGTAGTCATCGCCGTGAAGGAAGACACCCTTCAAAACATCGAGCGCCACACCACCAAAATCGAGAGGGCTTACTTCGGAGCCATTGAAACCCTCCGTAAAGTCCAAAAGGAGCGCCTCCACGAAGAACGCCTCACCACGGCCCGCCCCTCCAACCCGCAAATTGGCTTCGTTTCGCACCGCGACTCGCAAACCGCCGAATGGCCCACCACTGACACCCCGGACGCCACCATAATCCACATCGTCCGCCCATCGGACGGCGCCGCCCCGGCTTTGACGCCCTCCCCGCAATTGACATAAACTCGCGATGTGCCTATGAGATACCCTGCCCTTAGCCTAGCGGCCGCCGTTCTGCTGCTCGCCGCCACCGCCGGCGCCCAAGGACCCCGTCAGCCGGTCCCCGACGACAACGCAGGCTTCACGTCCATCTTTGACGGGAAAACCCTGCAAAACTGGGATGGCGACCCCGACTTCTGGCGCGTGGAAACCGATTCCATCGTCGGCCAAAGCACCACCGATAAGCCGCTCAAACAAAACACCTTCATCATCTGGCGAGGCGGCACAACAAAAGATTTCGAATTGAAGCTGGAATTTAAGATGACCGGCGGAAATAGCGGTGTCCAATATCGCAGCGTCCCGCTCACCGACGTCGGCAAATGGGTCCTCAAGGGCTACCAGGCCGACATGGACGCCGAAGCCCGCTACACCGGCATGCTCTACGAGGAGCGCGGCCGAGGCTTCATGGCGGAACGCGGCCGATTCACTCGCATCGCTCCCGATGGCCAGCGCAAACTCATCGGCACACCCGGAGAAGGCGACGCCCTCAAGGCAGACATCAAATCCGGCGACTGGAACCAGCTCCACATCATCGCCCGCGGCGCGACAATCATGCACGTGATCAACGGCCGCATCATGAGCGTTTGCCTCGATGAAGACGACAAAACCCGCTCGCCCGAAGGCCTCCTTGGACTTCAACTCCACACCGGCCCCCCAATGAAGGTTGAATTCCGCAATATCCGGTTAAAGAAGTTGTAATTAATCGTGAAAGCACTAAAATTGACCATCGCAATCGCCGCCCTCGCGGCGACAGGCCTGGCCGCGCCCCCGGATGACGCGACATCCCTGCGCCGCCTTCTCAACGACTGGGCCGGACTAACCCGCTACGGCAGCGACAACTCCGAAATCCCCGCGCCCAAAGCCGGCGAGCAGCGCGTCGTCTTCCTCGGCGACGACATCACACAAGGCTGGCAGAACTTCTTCCCTGACCGCCCGTATCTCAACCGCGGGATTGAGGGCCAAACCTCCGGGCAGATGCTCCTCCGCTTCCGCCAGGACGTCCTCTCCCTCAAGCCCAAGGTCGTCATCATCCAGGCAGGCTCAAATGACCTCGCGGGCCTCACCGGACCGGCCACCCAGCCCATGATCGCCGAGAACATCATGTCCATGGTCGAGCTCGCCAAACTCCACGGCATCCAGGTCGTGCTCGCAGCCGTCACACCTGTATGCGACTGCGCCGCCACACGTCAAACTCTCAGGCGAGTCCCCGGGAAGATCCTCGGCTTCAACGGTTGGCTGAAGGAATACGCTTCGGAAGCCGGCGCGGTCTACCTCGACCTGCACGCCGCGCTCTCGGAAGGCCGCACGCTGAAACCCGCCTTCACCACCGACGGCTTCCTGCTCAACCAGGCCGCCTACCAGACCCTCGCGCCGCTCGCCGAGAAAGCCATATCCGAAGCGCTATCCAGGCCCAAGTAACGCCGTGCGTATGATGGGACTTTGGATGCAACATTCGGGCCGCAGCCTCGTCCTCGCCGCCGTCGCCGCGCTAGCGGTCTCTGGCTGCTCGCGGTCCAAACCCGACCCGCCCGCCTCCTCCAAACCCGTCGGCGCGGCCATGGAAATCAAGTCCCCGCTCGGACTGCCGCCGCTCGCCATTCCACCCGACAATCCCCCAACCGCCGCCACGATCGAACTGGGCAAGAAGCTGTTCTTTGAAACTAAGCTTTCCCGCGACAACACCATTGCCTGCTCCAGTTGCCACAATCCCGCCGTGGCGTTCACCGACGGCCGCAAGCTCTCGCTCGGCGTTGAAAGCCGCCAGGGAACACGCAACGCGCCCACCGTCCTCAACGCCGCGTTCCTCCCCGTACAGTTCTGGGATGGCCGTGCTGCCACACTCGAAGAGCAGTGCAAAGGCCCCATCGCCAACCCGGCCGAGATGGACCAGGCCCACGAACCTCTCGTCGTTCGCCTGAACGCCGACCCCCTCTACCGAGCCGAGTTCGCGAAAGCCTTCGGCCCCGGCGTCATCACCATCGATCACGTCGCGAAAGCCGTTGCCAGCTTCGAGCGCACGCAGCTCAGCGGCAACTCGCCCTTCGATCGCTACCGCTTCAAGGGCGACAAAACCGCCTTGAGCCCCGCCGCCCTTCGCGGACTCGCCGTCTTCGAAGACAAAAACAAAGGCAACTGCGTCGTCTGCCACACAATCGAGCAGAAGCACGCCCTCTTCACCGACGGCAAGTTCCACAATCTCGGAGTCGGCCTTGACCCCGAAGGCAACCTCCGCGACCTCGGCCGCTACGAACAAACCAAGGTGGAGTCCGACAAAGGCGCCTTCCGCACACCCACCCTGCGCGACATAGCAAAAACGGCGCCATACATGCACGATGGGAGCCTGAAGACATTGCGTGAAGTAGTTGACTTCTACGTCGGGGGCGGCAACTCGAATCCCCACCTCGACAAGGAAATGCGCGAGCTCAAGCTCAGCAAGCAAGACAAGGACGACCTGATCGCCTTCATGGAAGCGCTCACCGGGGAGTCAGCGACCAAATGACCAGAGCCGCCCTCGCGATCCTCGCAGCCATCCTCGCGGGCTGCTCGACGCCGAAGCCCGGCGACATCACCGGCAAGATCACCTTCTCCGGCGAAACCACTCAAGCTGAACGCATCGACATCAGCGAAGACGAGGAATGCGTGAAGCTCAACAAAAGCGGCTTGTACGACAACTCGCTGGTCGTGAACAAAGACGGCTCATTGGAAAACGTCTTCGTCTACATCAAGTCGGGACTCGCAGGCGAAGCAAAGAACCTCCCGTCCGAAGCAGTCGTCCTCGATCAGCGCGGCTGCCAATTCGCACCCCGTGTCCTAGCCGTTCGAGCCAAACAGCAGATCAAGATCACCAACTCAGATCCCGTGACGCACAACGTCCATCCCATCGCCAAGATGAATCGCGAATGGAACCAGAGCCAAGCCCCAGGCGATCCGGCGCTGGAGCGAAGGTTCGTTCGGCCCGAGGTGATGATCCGCGTCAAATGCAACGTCCATAGTTGGATGCGATCCTGGATCGCCGTCATGGACCATCCATACTTCGCCATCACTAAAGCCGACGGGTCGTTCAGCATCCCGAACGTGCCCCCAGGCGACTACACACTGGAGGCATGGCACGAAAAGCTCGGCACGCAGGAACAGCGCGTCCACATCGACCCTTCCGGCAAAACAACGCTGGCATTCCAATTCAAGGCAGCCCAATGAAGACACGACACTCTATCTCCGCGCTCGCGATTGCCGCCCTTCTCACCGGATGCGGCAGCAACCCCGCACCCCGGCAAGCCGAGCAGCAGGCCCCCGCCGGACCGCCGCCCAGCTATCGCGTCTTCGTCACCAATGAAAACTCGGGCGACGTGACAATCGTCAACGGCGACACGCTGGAAGTGATGACCACTCTTCCAGTCGGCAAGCGCCCCCGGGGCATCATCGCTTCACCCGATGGCCGCACGGTTTACGTCGCTCTCAGCGGATCACCGCCCGCGCCTCCCGGAGTCGACGAAAGCACTCTACCGCCGCCCGACAAGAGCGCCGACGGCATCGGCCTGATCGACACTGCGCAAAACAAACTCGTCCGTACCATCCGGGCCGGCTCCGATCCCGAACAGTTCGACCTCAGCAAGGACGGCTCGCTGCTCTTTGTCTCCAACGAGGACACCGGTGAGGCCAGCATCGTCGATCTCGCATCGGCCAAGATCCTCACCTCCGTAAAAGTAGGCGAAGAGCCCGAAGGTGTACGCACCAGCCCGGATGGCAAGTTCTTCTACGTCACCTCGGAAGACGACGGCACCATCACCGCGGTCGACGTTGAAAAGAAGACCGCGCTGAAGACAGTCAAGGTCGGACGCCGTCCGCGTTCCATCGCCTTCCTGCCCGACGGCTCGCGCGCCTACGTCACCAATGAGAACGACGGCACCGTCTCCATCATTGACGCCCGCAAGCACGCCGTCGTAAGCACCATCGCGCTCGGCGAAAAGGGCGTAAGCAAACCGATGGACGTGATCTTGTCCCCCGACGCCAAGCTGGCGTATGTCAGCAGCGGTCGCGGTAAAAAAGTCTACTCCATCGATACCAAAACCAACAAGATCGCCGGCGAAGTCGAAGTCGGACGGCGCCCGTGGGGCATCGCTGTATCCCGGGATGGTAAAACGCTCTTTGCCGCCGACGGTCCTGCCGGTGAAATCGTCGTCGTCGACTTGGCCTCGAACACCGTCGCCAAGCGAATCAAAGCGGGCGGCAGCCCGTGGGGTGTCATCGTGCTGCCGCGATGATCCTCGCGCTCCTCGTCTGTACGCTCGACCTGGCGTTGAACGGAGGCCCGCCCCGAAAGGCGCCCGAGGTCCAGACCATCGTTCTGCATCACACCACCCTGCCCACCATGGGCAACTCGATCCGCGTCTTGCGTCTCCGCGGCATGTCGTACCACTACCTGATCGATGACACCGGCGCCGTGGTCAACGCGGTCCCGTTCACACGAACCGCGTACCATGCGGCTGGCGCAAATGACACATCCGTGGGCATCGCCTTCACGGGCGGCATGGACACGACGTGGGAGCCGACACCCAAACAGCGGGCAGCCGCCAAAGCGCTGATCACCACGCTGGTGCGCCAACACCCTGGCATCCGCTACCTGATTGGGCACGGCGATGTTCGCGACATCAATGCGGGCGAGCCCTACGGAGTCAGCTTCGACCAACTGCTTGCCGAACTCGAAGCCGAGTCGAGCATCAAGCTCCTGCACCCGCACAACGATGAGCAGCCACTCGCCGCTTATCGCGAACTCGCCCTCGAACGGCTCGCTAACCCGCGCACCGTACGCACTCCATCACGCCGCCGGCGCCGTCCGGCATACGAGGCTGTCACCTGCCGTTCCGGCAAGCGTACTTCCCGTGTACGATATCCAGTAACTCTGGGAAGATGATCATGCGCCATGAAGCTACCGCAACAGTGGCTTAAGCCGCCCGGCTCCCTGCTCATCGCGCTGTTCCTGCTGACATTGGGATCGGTGTCCGCCCTCGCGTGGTTCGGATGGCGCTTCGTCGAACAGGAGCGTCTAGTGGAAGGCCAGCGCGCCCAGCAGCGCCTCGAAGAAACCGCCGACGTTCTCGCCACGCAGCTCAGAGCCTCGCTCGCCGAATCCGCGAACCGCTTGACCGACGACGGCTCCATCACCACCTATCCTCCAGGACCCCTGCTGTATCTGCCTTCGGACAACGCGGCCATCGAAGCGCCCGCGGCCTTCGCCGGACCCGAGCTGTTCGAGTTCGTGCAGCACCAGCCGGCCGAAGCGATCCGGGCCTATCAACGCCTCGTCGACACCTCATCCGATCCGGCCATCCGCGCCGGAGCGCTACTCCGTCTCGCCCGCGTTACCAAGTCCCGAGCCGTTTGGCAAAGGCTGGCGTACGGGCCGACATCGAACTTAATCGACTCGGGCATCTCGATCCAGATCGCCGCCTTACTGGAACTCGGCGATACATCGACTCTTCTCGATGGGCTTCGCAAAGGACGATGGCGTCTCTCGCGCGGCCAGTTCGAGTTCTATTGGAGTAAAGCCACTAAGACCGAGGAGCCGCCCGCCGGCGCCGTCGCCCTATCCGAGGCAGCCGCTCGCGCCATGCAACTGGTCTCCGCGCCCGACATGCCGGCGCGCGGGCACGACATTGTATGGGCTGCCTCGAAACCCTGGCTCGTGCTGTGGCGGGGCCGCTCGCTGCTCCTCGCTGACCCCGAGCAGTGGCTGAAGCAAACAGCCACTCCCGCTAACCTGCGTTACGCGCTCATCGATAGCCAAGGCCGCACCATTGCAGGCGAGCGCACCGCTCCGGCCACCGGCCGCGCGGCCATTCGCCCTGCGGCCGAGACTCAATTGCCGTGGACCATCTACGCGGCATCCGTCGCGCCCACCAGCGCCGCCACACTTCTCGTGCAGCAGCGCTACCTGTTGTCAGGCATCGGCGTCATGGTGCTGTTCCTCGTGTTGGGCACGTACTTCGTCGCGCGGGCCATCCGCAAGGAGGCCGAGGTCTCCCGCATGCAAGCCGACTTCGTCTCCTCCGTCTCGCACGAGTTCCGCTCGCCCCTCACCAGCATGCGCCAGCTCTCGGAAATCCTGGCGCAAGGCCGCGTGCCGAACGAGCAGCGCCGGCAGCTCTACTACGACACGCTGGTCCGCGAAACCACTCGACTGCAGCGCGTCGTCGAAGCCTTCGGCAAGCGCAGCTATCAGTTTGAGCCGCTCGATGTGGCATCGATCATCCGCAACGCAGTAGCCGACTTCAACTCCGCTCGCGCGATCGAACTGCACGAGCCCCAAGTCGCCTGCACCGTGGACGGCGATGGCGAAGCGATCGCGGTGGCTCTCCGCAATCTGCTCGACAACGCAATCAAGTACTCGCCTGAGTCCGAGCCCGTCATACTCGAATGGCGCCGCCAGAACGGCCACGTCGCCATCGCCGTGCATGATCACGGACCGGGCGTAGCCGAGAGCGAGCAGCGAGCCATCTTCCAGCGCTTCGTGCGGGGAACCGCGGCCGCGGCGCGCAACGTCAAAGGCTCAGGCCTCGGGCTCGCAATGGTGAGGGACATCGTCGCCGCTCATAAAGGTCAAGTGACGCTCACAAGTAAGCCGGGCGAAGGAAGCACCTTCACCTTGCTGCTGCCGGCCGCGGAGCACGCCCTATGACGCGCATCCTGATCGCTGAAGATGAGACCAGCATCGCGCTCGGTCTCGAAGACGATCTGACGATGGAAGGCTATCAGGTGGAGGTCGCGGGCGATGGCCTCACCGCTGCCCGACGCGCGCGCGAAACGCCGTTCGACCTCGTCATCCTCGACGTGATGCTTCCCGGCAAGGACGGCTTCGAAGTGTGCCGCGAGCTGCGCCGCTCGGGACTGACCACGCCAATCCTCATGTTGACGGCGCGCACGCAGGAAGCCGAGAAGGTGCTCGGCTTGGAGCTTGGCGCGGACGACTACGTTACCAAGCCGTTCGGCACGCGCGAACTCCGAGCCCGCATCCGCGCGCTACTGCGTCGTGGCAGTGCCCCGTCTCGCGAGGTCTATGTCTTCGGCGATGTCGAGATCGACTTCCAGCGCGCCGAGATCCAGCGCAACGGCGAAGCTGTTGATCTCACGGCCATCGAGTTCCGCCTTCTGGCCTTCTTCGTCAAGTCCAAAGGCCGAGTGCTTTCGCGCGAGCAGCTTCTCGCCGGAGCTTGGGACGGCACTGTCTATGCGTCGGATCGCGTCGTGGACAACCACATCGCCAACCTGCGCCGTAAGATCGAACCGGATCCATCGGCGCCGCGCTACATCCGCAATGTCCGCGGCTTGGGGTACCGTTTCGATGGCTAAATCTGACACAAACGTGACGGTGCTCGTACGGCGCCTACACATGGAGTCACTATGCTGTTCGTGATGGTGCTCTACGCGATGGCCGCCACGCTCAGCGAAGACGCGGCCCGCCAACTCGAATCGGCAGTTTATCGCGAGGTGGTGCATGGCGATTTGCAAGCCGCCGCCACTCAATACCGAGCCATACTGAACCTGCCCAAGCTGCCGCGTCCTGTCGCCGCTCGCGCGCTATATCAGTTGGGCCAGTGCCTCGAGAAGTCCGGACGCGTCGCCGAAGCGCGCGATACATACGGCAGGCTGCTGCGCGAGTATAGCGACCAGTCGGGGACCGCATCGTTAGCACGAACGCGCTTGAGCGAAGCAAACTGGTCGGTGCCTGGTCCGCTGAACTTGAAGTTCGATGAAGGCGTCCCAAACCAACTGCCCGCCGCGTGGTTCGTGCCGGCGCTTCCGAACGACGCGGACAATTGGGCGCAGTTGCGGACCACCGGCTGTTTGAATGCCAAGAGTTCCTGCGCCGTAGTGATGGCGCCGGGCAACGCTCCTGTGCGCGTCAGCAACCTGATGCAAAGCTTCAGCGCGAAGGCGTATCGGGGCCGCACTGTGCGCTTCAAGGCATGGGTGCGTGTGGAAGCAAGCTCACCCGAGGACCACGCGCAGATGTGGCTAAGCGTGGATCGCAGCAACGATCAGAAGGGCTTTTTCGACAACATGAGCGACCGTCCGATTCGCTCGAACACCTGGATCTCGTCCGAGATTCAGACTCGCATTGATGACGATGCAACGTTCATCAAGTTCGGCATCATGTCCGTTGGCCGGGGACGCGTCTGGGTGGACGACGTCTCGTTGGAAACAGTTATGGAAAACGGGGGAATTCAATGACCATGCAAGTGACACGCTTGAAGTGT
>DASQDN010000475.1:0-1529 GCA_035634155.1 Bryobacteraceae bacterium
CGGATTTGAGCGCTTCTTGCAGACGCCGCAGTTTGTCGCCACCTTCGGCGGTGGAGAAGCCAATGTGGCAGTGGCCGTGGCGACGTACGGAGTTCCGGCTCGTTACGTGACGGTGATTCCGCCCAACAACGCCATCTCTGACGCGTTCGTCGCTGAGATGCGGAAATTCGGTGTCGACCCGTCGCATATCGTCCGGGGCAAGGGCCGGTTCGGCATCTACTTCGTCGAGACTGGCGCAAATCAACGTCCTTCCAAAGTGCTCTACGATCGCGAAGGCAGCGCGATTGCGCTGGCGAAGCCGGGCGCCATTGACTTTACGAAGGCGTTCGAAGGCGCGGGCTGGTTCCACATCACCGGCATCACCCCGGCGATCAGCGAAGGCGCCGCGCAACTCGCGGTGGAAAGCGTTCGGATCGCGAAGGAGCAAGGGCTGACGGTCTCCTGCGACTTGAACTTCCGCAAGAACTTGTGGAAGTGGGGCAAGTCGGCGCATGAAGTGATGCCTGAGTTGATCAAGCACACGGACGTTTGCATTGCCAATGAAGAGGACTGCCAGATGGCCCTCGGCATTAAAGCCGATGCGGACGTGCATTCCGGCAAGCTGGATCACGATGTGTACAAGCGCCTTACCGACACGGTGCTCAACGCGTATCCGAATCTGAAGCTGATCGCTGTTACGTTGCGCGAGTCTAAGAGCGCTTCGCACAATGGCTGGTCGGCGTGCTTGAATGATCGTAAGGATTTCCTGGTCAGCCAGCATTACGACATCACACATATCGTCGATCGCGTCGGGGGCGGCGACTCGTTTGCCGGTGGATTGATCTACGGACTGCTCACCATCGACAACCACAAAGACGCGCTGGAGTATGCGGTGGCGGCTTCGTGCCTGAAGCACTCGATTCCCGGTGACTTCAACCGATTCACGGCGGATGAAGTACGAGCTCTCATCAAAGGCGGAGGCTCGGGCCGCGTGCAGCGGTGAGTGACGGCGACCGCTTCGGCTACGTTCGCGGGTGGCATTCGAAACTGCGCGAGCTGGGCTGGTGGCATTCTTTTGAGCTTCCGGACGGCTCGGTCGTAGAAGGTGTCTGCGACCTGCCGGGTCTGAAGCACCGGCTCGCGCAATTCCCGATCCCGCAGGACCTGACTGGCAAGCGCGTGCTCGATGTCGGCGCCTGGGACGGCTTCTTCAGTTTCGAGATGGAGAAGCGGGGGGCCGAAGTGGTCGCAGTCGATTGTTGGGACAACGAGCGTTTTCGCCTGATGCGATCGATGCTCAACTCGCGTGTCGAGTACCGCATCCATGACATGTACGAACTGACGCCCGCCACCGTGGGCACGTTCGACATCGTCGTATTCTTTGGCGTTCTGTACCATTTGAAGCATCCGCTGCTGGCGTTGGAGCGCGTCTGTGCGCTTACCACTGACTTGGCCTGCGTGGATACATTCGTCAGTGAAGACGACTCGCCAATTCCGCGGATGGAGTTCTATGAACATGCGGAACTCGGCGGGCAGACGGACAACTGGGT
>DASQDN010000476.1:0-13532 GCA_035634155.1 Bryobacteraceae bacterium
GAAGCGATACCTGCAGACAAATCAAACCTATATGCGGGCTCTGGCCGAGAACATGCTCGCCCATTTGGAGGCGCAGAACACGATCGCATCTAAATAGCGCCTCGGGGCACTCCTGGCTGCATCCTCCGAGCGGGGTTGACCGTCTAAGAAGAAGGTCGATCCCCGCCATCCTATAATGGGACGATCAGGAGTTACCGATTTGACGCTTAAAAGCTTCGTCCGTCTGGCAGCACACACGCAACTGCTTCCCGTGCTGGAAAGCGGTGAAGAGACTCTGGTAGGCGGTCAAGCCGTCATCGAGGGAGTCATGATGCGGGCGCCGCACAGCTACTGCGTGGCAGTCCGAAAGCCTAACGGCGAACTGGTGACGGAGGAGTCTCCTCTGCCGCGCGTTTCCGAGAAGTACCCGATTTTCAAACTGCCCGTGTTCCGCGGAGTCGGCACGCTGGGGCAGGCGATGTGGCTCGGCGTGAAAGCGCTGAAGTTTTCCGCCAACGCATCGCTCGATGAAGACTCGCCTGAAGCAAAGAAGAATGCCGGTAAGCCGCAGGAAATCCCCGGCTGGTTGATGGCGTTAAATCTTCTGTTCTCGTTCAGCTTCTTCATCTTCCTTTACAAGTTCGTTCCGCTGTATCTGACGACCTTGCTGGAGAAGGTTTATCCGGCGCTGCATGGCCGAATCGCGTTCAACCTGGTGGACGGCGGCATCCGCATGGCGATCTTCCTTGGATTCCTGTACATGATTTCGCGCTGGCAGGATATTCGGCGCGTGTTCGAGTATCACGGCGCCGAGCACAAGGTGGTCTTTAACTTTGAATCGCGTAAGCCGGTGACAGTAGAGAATGCTCAGGCGTTCACCACGCTGCATCCCCGCTGCGGGACGAGCTTCCTGTTGGTCGTGATGGCGGTCTCGACACTGGTCTATACGGTGATTCCTGTGGACGGCTTCGCTGCGAAGATGGCCTCTCGCGTCGTGCTGCTGCCGGTGATCGCAGGCCTTAGCTACGAGTTGATCCGGTTTGCGGCCAAGCGCCGCGGTGGCCTGCTGGCCGCCTTGACTGCTCCGGGATTGTGGCTCCAGAAGATTACGACGCAGCCGCCGTCGGACGGTCAGACCGAAGTGGCGATTCATGCCCTGAACGGCGCAATGGCGCTGGAGGAGAAGCAGGGCGGCGAACTGGTTATCGCCTGATCCTGACTTTTTAGAACACCCGAATGCAATATACGGAAAAGCTGGACGGCATCGAAACGCGCTTCGAAGAGTTGACGCGCCAGATGGCGGATCCGGAAATCATCAGCGATAACGACCGCTACCGCAAGACCGCGAAGCAGCAAAGCGAACTCGGCGAAGTGGTAGCCAAATATCGCGAATGGAAGAAGGTCAATGCCGACCTTCACGGCGCCAAGCAGATGCTGCAGGAGTCCGATCCCGAACTGCAGGAGATGGCGGCTGCTGACGTCGAGCAGCTCGAGCCGGCGCTGGAGCGCATTGAGAATGAGCTCAAGGTGCTGATGCTGCCCAAGGATCCGAACGACGAGAAGAACGTCGTCTTGGAGATCCGCAAGGGCACTGGCGGCGACGAAGCGTCGTTGTTTGCGGCTGAGTTGTTTCGCATGTACCTGCGGTATGCCGAGACTAAGCGCTGGAAGGTGGAAGTCACCTCCTCGTCGGACTCGGAAGTCGGGGGGCTGAACGAAGTCATCGCGCTGATCAGCGGTGACAAGGTGTACAGCCAGTTGAAGTACGAGAGCGGCGTGCATCGTGTCCAGCGCGTGCCGGAGACCGAACAGCAGGGCCGTGTACATACATCGGCAGTGACGGTGGCTGTGCTGCCGGAGGCCGATGATGTTGAGATCCATATCGATGCTAAGGACATTCGGATCGATACGTTCTGTTCGTCCGGTCCGGGCGGCCAGTCGGTGAATACGACGTACTCGGCCGTCCGAATGACGCATCTGCCGACAGGTGTGGTTGTGTCGTGCCAGGATGAGAAATCGCAGATCAAGAACCGCGCTAAGGCCGAGCGGGTGATGCGGTCGCGCCTGTATGAACTGGAACTGGAGAAGCAGAACGCGGCCATCGGCGCCGAGCGCAAATCGATGGTGGGCAGCGGGGACCGCAGTGAAAAGATTCGCACCTATAACTTCCCCCAGAACCGGCTCACCGATCATCGCATCGGCTTAACCTTGCACCAGCTCGATCTGATCATGCAGGGCAAGCTCGAGCAGGTGCTGGATGCTGTGACAAACTACTTCCAGACCGAGAAGATGAAGCAGATTGCCGATGGGCAGCAGAACGGGGTTCCTAACCATAAGCGAGGCGCTTCGGCAGGGGACAACACTCCTTGAGAATGCGGGTGTTGCCGCTCCCCGTTTAACGGCCGAAGTCTTGCTGGCGCATGCGCTGCGCCAGGATCGCGTGTATCTTTTCGGGCATTCCAACGACGAGCTTTCCGAACTCGGCTGGATCCACTTCGGCCGCTACCTTCATCAGCGAATCGCCGGCCGACCGACACAGTACATCACCAAGAAGCAGGAATTCTACGGGCGAGACTTCGCTGTCTCGCGCGATGTCTTGATCCCTCGTCCAGAGACCGAGCATCTGGTGGAGGCGGCTTTGGCTCGCGTGCGGCCCGGGGATGTGGTAGTTGACGTGGGATGCGGGTCTGGAGCGATCGCTGTGACGATCGCCGTAGAGAGCCGCGCGCGCATTCTGGCGACCGACATCTCGTGGGGGGCGTTGCAGGTGGCGGGCGCGAATGCTCGGCAGCTTGGGGCGCGCGTTGAGTTCGTCCACGCAGATCTGCTTTCCTGTATGGCCCCGCAGTCAACGGACGTGGTGGTTTCGAACCCGCCTTATGTGGGGCTGTTTGAGGCCGAAGGAATGCAGCGCGAAGTGCTCGACTATGAACCACACCTTGCGCTGTTTGGGGGTGAGCAGGGCACCGAGGTCTACGCGCGGTTAGTGGCACAGGCGCGCGAGGTGCTGCGTTCCGGCGGGTGGCTGCTCCTGGAGCTTGGGTGGAAGTCGCTGGATGCGGTGTCGCTGATGCTTCGCGACGGCTGGCGGGACGTTGACACGGTTGCGGATCTGGCCGGCATTCCGCGCGTGATTGCCGCGAGGTGCACGCCGTGACACGCACCATTCTGCACGTCGACATGGATGCGTTCTTTGTGTCGGTAGAAGAATTGTTCGACCCGTCATTGATCGGGAAGCCCGTTGTGGTCGGCGGGAAAGCTACCGAGCGCGGAGTGGTATCGGCCGCGTCATATGCGGCGCGCAAGTACGGCGTGCATTCCGCTATGCCTCTTCGCACTGCGGCGCAGTTGTGCCCTCATGCCATCTTCCTTGACGGGCATCCGACGCGGTATCGCGAGATGTCAGGGAAGGTGTTCGACGTGCTGTGCCGTTACTCGCCTAAGGTGGAGATGGCGTCGATCGACGAAGCGTATCTGGATCTCACCGGGTCGGAACGTTTGTTGGGCCGGCCGATGAAGGCAGCGCGCCGCCTGCATGACGAGGTGAAACGTGACACGGGACTGAATTGCTCCATCGGGATTGCAACCTCGCGACTCCTTGCGAAGGTGGCTTCCGATCAGGCCAAGCCGCATGGCATGCTTTGGATCCCTCCCGGGTGTGAGGCTGCATTCCTTGCGCCTTTGCAGGTGCGTCGGATTCCGGGTGTCGGCAAGAAAACGGAGGAGAAGCTTGCAACTTACGGCATTCATCGCGTGGGCGATATGGCCCGGTTGAGCGAATCATTCGTGGAGTCGATTTTAGGTAAGTGGGGGCTGGCGCTGGTCGGCAAGGCGCATGGTTTGGACGCGGGCGGTTACTTCCAGGGAGAAGTGGGTGACCATGACGACCCGAAGTCGATTAGCCACGAGCATACGTTCGGGCAGGACTCGGCCGATGCGGGAATGCTCGAGTCGACCCTTGCCAAGTTATCGCAGATGGTGGCGCGGCGGTTGCGGGAGCATGAGATGCACGCGCGCACCGTGCAGATCAAGCTGCGGTATTCGGACTTTACGACTTTGACGCGCGCCCATACGTTGGAGCAGCCGACACAGATCGACATCGAATTGATTGAGCACTCGCGGCTATTGTTTCGCAAGAACTGGAACGGAACTCCCGTACGGCTGCTCGGCGTTCAGGTGTCGTCGCTGGAACACTCGGAGGGTCAGTTGAATCTGCTGGAAGGCGAGAAGACGCGCAAGTGGCGCAGCGCCTTGGCGGCAGCGGATAAGCTCCGCGACCGTTATGGCGAGAAGAGTGTTTCGGTGGCGTCCGGGCTGAAGGGCATGTACGAAGAGCGGGTGCATGAAAATCCAGCAGGGCTACCGGGCAAAGAGCCAAAGGGTTAGGGACGGCGGCGTGGGCGAGTTAGAGGACGGCGTAGACGTCGTATCGTGCCTGGTTCGATTCTGAATCGTACTCGCCGATCCCGACGCATTGCATTCGGTTCAGCCAAAGGTAATCGGGGTGGCTGGTTGTGAAGCGAGGAGTGGTCCGAAGCTTAGCGGTTGTGGGGAATCGCCCTCGCAGGAAGCGGTTGTAAGCGTCTTCACCGTACTCTGCGATGCCGGCATAGCTGACCAGGATCAGCGCGCCATCTTCGGTTTGGAAGGTAGTTCGAACATCCAGCACGCCGACACCATCCCTCCGGATGGTCATCCAGTCACCTCCGACTGGAAGCACCTTTCCAGTCACGCGCCCGCTGACCATCCCGCCGGCCGAGTAGAAGTTGATTCGTATCCCTTCAGGCACTTCTCCGATCAGTTCGGGTCGATCAGCCAGGACACCGTTGTAGGACAAGATGTACTCGAGCCTGTAAGCGTTCATTGTTAGAGCCTGCGCCGTGTTGCTCGAAATTCGCCCTCAAGCTTCCATGTCCGGCCGTTCGGATCGAGAGCTTCACCGAGCCAGTGGAACGAATCGGGCCGGATGATCTTCGTAAATGTCCAGCGCGTTGCTGTGCCGTCCGCGCGTACCCCTTCTTGCACGACGTCCTTTCCGCTCCAGCGGCCGATCTGGTCTTCGAAGTGGCCGTGGACGGGATTCCGCCAGTAGATGCGCCAACCCTGCACCGATGGATCCCAGATCCGCAGCGTTGTGCCATACATGTTTGTGTTCCGGTCGGAGTTCGAGCTGCGCTCGCCAAGAGCAGGCATGATCCATACGTCCTGCACGGCTCGGCCTTCCAGCGCCCAGCCGAAGTGGGCTTCGCCTCGCAGAGAGACGGGCGCCGCGTTGTAGTAGAGGCATTCGAGGTCCCAACTCCCCACCAGCCAACCATACACGTCCTGTTCGTCAGGGATGTCGGCGGAGCGTCCATTTGCCCTCAGAAAATGTGTGTAGTCGTGGCCCGGCGTTGTCGTCACTTGAAGCGCCTCCGGTGGATCAATGCGAGTTTTCGCGGCCTTCGCTTTTCCGCCTTCCGCCCACCCCTTCGATTTGAAGACCGCCCAGATTGCCATCGCATGGCCGTGTCCGATATCGAAGTCTTCCTTCAGCCACGCCGCGAGGCGGGTGGCTGTTAATTCCGGGCCCGTCAAGCCCTTCTCTTGCGCCATCTTGTGGAAGTCCTCCGGCAGCTTGCCGGTCTTCTTCTGAATGTTGTCTATGTAGGCTTGGAAGGACATCGCGTTCACGACCAGCGGACGGTATTTCAGTATAGTTAACTATACTCAATTGAGAATATAATGGGCTATATCGAATATGTCAAGCGCATCCGGCCGGCCTTACGTTTCTCACGTACGTCAGCGGGCAGCCGAGAATACCCGGAGCCGCGTGCTGAAGGCGGCCAAAGCGCTGTTTGTGCGGCATGGGATCGATCGCGTCACCATCGCGCAGATTGCGGATAAGGCGGGGGTCGGCGGGTCCACAGTATACGCGCTGTACAAATCCAAAGAAGGCATCTTGCGCGAACTGATGAAGTCGGCGTTGTTCGGCGAGCGGTTCCGCAGGGCTCGCGCGAAATTAGACGGTGTGTCCGACCCGGTGATGCTGATTGCGCTTACGGCCGATGTTGCTCGGGCGATCTATGAAGGCGAGAGTTCGGAACTCGCTTTGATGCGAGGCACATCGGCATTTTCACCCGCGCTGCGGAAGCTGGAACAGGAGTTCGAAACCATGCGCTTCGATATGCAGAAGGATCGCATCGATCTCCTGTTTGCCCAATCCAAGCAAAGGAAGGGGCTGCCGGTGGATGAGGCTCGGAGAATTCTGTGGATGTACACGAGCCGTGAAATTTACCGCATGCTGGTGCATGATGGCGGCTGGACTCCGGATCGCTACCAGCAGTGGCTGTCTGAGACTTTGATCGCAGCGCTGGTTCGTTGTGAGGCTGATCCTGGGAACGGCCGCTCGGAGTGATCGTCCGTTAAGATTGGAAGCAAGCATGCTTCGCCCGTTTCTCCTGATTCTTGCCGCCGCGCTGGCTGCCTACGGCGAAGACTTGGACCGCGATGGCTTGGATGACGTGCTGGAGCAGCAACTGCTGGAGAAGTTCGTCCCAACCTTTTTCGTGCATCCTGGGGACTGTGATTCCGGGCCTGCGGAGTTTGCGTCCGAGGCGACTGACCCCAAGATTGTGGCGAAGAACGGCTCCATTTACGGACAGGCGTTTGCTTCACGCGACGCCATTGAGATTCACTATTACCATCTTTGGAGTCGGGATTGCGGCCGTCGCATGCACCATGACCTTGATGCAGAATCGGTGTCCGTGCTTCTGCGAAAAGACGGAGACGTATGGAAGGCCGCCTATTGGTATGCGGCGGCCCATGAGAACACTTTGTGCGACATGAGTCACGGCGTGAAGGCGAGCACGCCGGAACGAGGCGAGCGTGTTTGGATCTCCAAGGATAAGCACGCATCCTTCATCAGCCGCGAGTTGTGCGCGAAAGGTTGCGGGAATGACGACTGCTCGAGTGACACTCCGCTGAAGCTCGGTAAGATCATAAACCTGGGGGAAGCCGGCGCGCCGATGAACGGCGCCGCATGGATTGCGTCGGCTGCATGGCCGCTTGCGGCGAAGATGCAGCCTGACTTCACGGACGCTTTGATCGCGCGGATGCCGCAAGGCTCGGCCGCAGAACTGATTCCCGCGCGCGAACCGGTGATGGGAATGCGATCCACCATCAAGGTGGCGGGCACAACCTACGGCGCGATCGAAACCGGGCGTGATCATACGGGAAACGCCGTCTCAACCGGCGTCGGAACAGCGGTATCCTCAACGGGTCGCGCGCTGCGGAGAGCGTATCGCTGGGTTGTGCGGTGACGGCATACTGAACTTCCTTATCACGTCATCCAGGACCAGGACCCAGTCGCTGCCGAAGCCTTCCGAAGGCGGCGTGAACTCTGCCGTGTTCTTTCCCTCGAACTCACCAATCCTTTCGGACGTGCCGGTGCGCGGGTTGTACCAATGCGCCACCACTCGCGGGGCGGCGATTTTGTTGAGACGGACGGTGAACTTGCGGCCTTGGCCGCTGTAGACAAGCGCGTATCCTTCGCCGCGAGTCGCGGCGATGCGATCGAGTCCGTTCAACGCATCCTCCACTAGTGACTGGTCCGGAACGCGCGACAGGAATGGCCGGGACTCAATCAGCTTCCGCAAATGCCGCATCTGGGTTGCGCCCGGCCGATGGATCGCTTCATCCCAGTGAAGCAAAGGGCCGTTGATCCGTTTTCGACCGGGAGCATACATCTGCCACACCGAGTGATTGCCGTAGGTGTGGCCGCAGGCGCCGGAAAAGACATCCCACCAAGCGCGCTGACGCACGTGAGCATCGAAGGAATAGCCGAGTTCCTTGGCGCGGAATGCGAGAGGATGATCCTCGTACAGCGGCTCGCCATCGAGCACCGGCTTGGTCGGGGTCAGGTTGTAGTCCTTGCTGATCCGGTTCCAGACTTCCGTCTTCTCCCCAAGGCCGTGGCCGGTCTGGTGCATGTTGAAGTCGAGCCACTCTTCCCTGTGAAACCACGTGGATGAGGTTTCGCCTCCTCGCGGATGGAAGGTCATCAGCACCGCGTCGTAGTCTTCCTTGCCGGAGACACCGATCGCGATGCCGCGCGCTATGGCACGCCACGTGTTCTCAAAGCCGGTGGCGGTGCGGTCGCCGCCTAGCACCCAGATGATTCCCTTGTTCGCGTATCGCTTGCCCAGGAACTCGCCGTACGCCTGTCCATTCTCGGGCGTGAGAAGGCTTTCGTCGTTATTGCCACGATTCACCCAGGCGCCCCAGGAGGGCAGCATCGCGATGTACAGGCCCCGCGCATTAGCCTGATCGACGATGTAGTCGACGTGGTCCCAATAGTCGTACTGCGCCTTACTGGCGGGGTTGGCGCCCGGCGTAACAGCCGGTTTTGCGGGATTCTTATCGATTAGGGGGAGATCGCCATAAGGGTTGGGGTCGGTGAGACCCTGCAATTCCGCGAGCGCGACGGCTTGGATCGCGGTGAATCCCTGGGCAGCGCGAGTATCCAGGTACCGCAAGGCCTGTTGACGGTCCAAACGATGGAATAGCTCCCAACCAGTGTCGGCAAGGTAGAAGAATGGCGTTCCACTGGTAGTTACCAGAAAGCGCTGATTGTCACTGACCTTCAGCTTGGGGAGCGGCGCCGCGATGATGAAGGTCGCTGCCAAAAGACATGGAATGAGTTTCTGCACACTTCTCCTCTGTTGATTGAAGCGTATCACCGATAATGAAAAGACCGCATATGATCACTCCTCCCAAACGCCTCCTGTATGGCCCAGGACCCACGATGGTTGAGCCCCGTGTTTACGAAGCAATGGCGCAACCGATCGTCGGGCACTTGGATCCATACTTCTTCTCTGTTGTGGAAGATATCCGCGCCGGCCTGCGAACCGCATTCGGGACGTCGAACCCGTTTACGTTCGCCATTTCGGGCACGGGGAGCGCAGGCATGGAGACGGCGGTTTGCAATTTCGTTGATCCCGGCTCAAAGTTCCTCGTGTTTGCGAACGGCTTCTTTTGCGATCGCATGACGGACATGGGCAAGCGGCATGGCGGCAATGTTGTCCGCTGCGAGAAACCTTGGGGCGAAACCTTCGATGCGCAGGAAGTGCGCGAGGTGATTCGGCGCGAGCGTCCGCAGGTCGTGGGCTTTGTTCAGGCGGAAACGTCGACCGGCGTGTACAACCCGGGTAAAGCAATAGCCGACGCGGCCCACGAGATAGACGCGCTGGTCATTGCTGACACGGTAACCTCACTCGGCGCCATGCCGGTGGAAGTGGACCAGAACGGCATCGATATCGCCTTTAGTTGCACGCAGAAGGGCATGAGCTGTCCTCCCGGACTTGCGCCGATCACCGTATCGCCACGAGCGTTGGATCGCCTGCGCGCTCGCAAGAGGCCCGCCGATACCTGGTACCTGGACCTCGGCCTTCTCGACGAATACTACGACGGCTCTCATCGGTATCATCACACCGCGCCGATTTCGTTGTTCTACGCGCTGCATCAGGGCCTCGCGATCGTGAATGAAGAAGGAATCGAGAACCGGTGGGAGCGTCATCGCCAGGCGCACCTGCGTTTGGTGAAGGGACTCGAGGAGCTTGGGCTTTCCATGCTGGTTCCGCCGGCAAACCGCCTTTGGAACCTGAATACTCCGCTGGTTCCGCAGGGCCTGGACGATCTGGCGGTGCGGAAAGAACTCATGTCCAAACACGGGATCGAAGTGCTCGGCGGATTCGGGCCGCTGGCGGGCAAGATCTTCCGCATCGGCCTGATGGGACCGCTGGCCAGTGCCGAGTCGACGGACTTTTTCCTCGATGCTTTCCGTAAGGCGCTCGGGCGCTGACATCATCGCGCGGGATGCTGAAGCTTTATAGTTCTCTTGCGGAGTGGTGGCCGCTGTTGTCTGCGCCGGACGAGTATGCGGAAGAGGCCGCGGCGTACGTTCGGCTGCTCGCGGGCGCGGACGGCGCTCCCATGGGAAGGCTAGTTGAGTTCGGAAGCGGCGGAGGCAATAACGCTTCGCACATGAAGAACTCCTTCGCGTCGGTCACACTGGTGGATGCATCGCCGGACATGCTCGCAGTCAGTCGGAGTTTGAATCCTGATTGCGAGCATCTGCTTGGCGATATGCGCACTGTACGGCTTGGGCGTCAATACGATTGCGTGTTCATCCACGATGCGATCTGTTACATGACAACCGCGGATGAACTGCAGGCGGCGATTCGGACTGCTTACGAGCATTGCCGGCCCGGCGGGTCGGCTTTGTTCGTGCCTGATGCGATCCGCGAGAACTTCAGCGCGAGTACGGAGTGCGGCGGGTGCGACGGGGAAGGGCATCGCGGCCTGAGATATCTGGGATGGACATGGGATCCAGACCCTGACGACACGACGTATATCGTCGATTACGCTTACATCCTTCGAGAAGCGGATGGCTCCACTCGCACCGAGCACGACCGGAACGAAGAGGGGCTATTCTCCCGTGCGGAATGGCTTCAATCACTCGCGAGTGTCGGTTTCCAGGCGCACTCGCAAGCTGTGGAACTCAGTGAAGTCGAGTCGGGATCGATAGAAGTCTTTGTCGGCGCGAGGCCGCTCTAGCTGTCGGACGGGTTTCGTTGCTGCTGAACGAAGTCCAGGATGTCGAATTTGCGAATCTGGCGATTCGGGAAGAAGCTGTTGACCGCGTCCTGCTCATCGTTGAATAACTCGAAAACGGTGGTCAGTTTGGTAAGCACGAGCAACTCGACATTGCGCTTGCTGAGATTCAAAATCTTGAGCGCGCCCCCGGCTTTCTTCAGCGTCGTATAGCTGATTACCAGCCCGCCGAGCCCGGTAGAGTCGATGTACTCCAACTGCTCCAGATTGAGAATGACGCTGATCTTCCCCGCGTCAGACAGCTCGCGAATCTTCTCGCGAAGGCTGGACACAGGTTCTCCTACGATTAACCGACCCTTCAGGTCGAGAATGACAATGCCTTCGCGTTCGCGTTCTTGAATGTCGAGAGCCATGCGCCCCTTGTGTCGCTTTATTCTACCGTGCCATGCGCGAAGGCGCGATCTTCTCGGCAGTCACGTGCGTCGGATAGATATCGGTCGGGATGTCTTTCAGGGCATCCAGAGCAGTTCTGAGCGTAGGACGCACAACTGCCAACTCCGTCAACATCTTTTTCGCGCGGGCGTAATCGCCGGTGGCTTCGATGGTCAAGAGGTCGCGGGCCAACTCCCGGACCGAGGTTTTCATCTTCGCCACATCCACCGCGAACTTGCCACCGGAACCGTGCGTGAAGGCTCCCTTGTCCGACAGGTAATTGAACTGAAGGGCCATGCCCTTGCCATGCGCCTCATTGATGCCGAAGCGAAGTGTGCGAAACGAAGAAGCAAGGAAGGTGGTGTACAGCTCGCGTTCGGCGTCCGCGTCCGCCGGCAGCAGCTTGTTGTCGAACATGTACTGGAGCATGAACAGTCCGCAGATGTCGGCCTTGGCTTCCTCAAGCGCGCTGTATAGCTCCTTCAGCTCCTTGCGGGGTGTGGAGTCGCCCACGGTGTGCGGTCCTATGCCGTGAGTCAACTCATGGGCAAGAATATGCGTAAAAAACCAGTGAAAGCTCAGGTCGCCGAGTGCTTCGCTGGAAAGCACGCGAGCCGCAATTGGCTCCAGGATGCTCTTGAACTTCGCCTCCTGAACGTTTTTCAGCATCACCCGTTTGCTACCCTTCTCGCGGATAACACGCTCGTCGTTCGGCAGGTTGAAAGCCGCCGTACGAACACCGTGAGCGGCATCGCCGGATGAGATCAGCTCGTTCACAACCCGGATCGGAGCCAACGCGCCGATCTTGGGATTCCGGTACTTGGGATCGATGGGAAGATTGTTTTCAATCTCCTGCAAACGCGACGAGAAGAACTTCACTTTGTCGGTCTCCACCTCATCGCGCAGGGTCACGTACGCTTCGAACGCGGCCTTGTATCCGAACAACTCATCGTTGTAGGTCTCGTAAGGGCCGATGGTCACGTCGATCGGCGCGTCCAGGTCCATCCACGCTACGTCGCTATCGTAGTAGTCATTGGAGAAAAACGCGGCAGCGCGCGTCTGCAGATATCGTTTCAAGGTAGCGTTCGATGTGCTGTCCGCGGCCTCATGCAGAAGCACCGACAATCGCTGCAACTCCGGCTTGTATGCCTCACTGTAAGGCACAACGGAGAGCTTTCCGTTTTGTCGTCGAATGATCGTGAAGAAGCCGGTTGCGTCCTGGCGCTGCGCTTCCGGCAGCGTTTTAACCCAGCCTTCGAAGTCCTCTTTTGTCAGATCCTCCGGGTAGAAATTGGCTCCGGCAGGCTTCTTCTCGGGAACACCCGGAAGAAAGGCCTTGTGTTCGTCGAGGGCGGACCACGGGCCTTTGTTCAACCAGAAATACTCGAGCCGCGCCCTGCCCAGCAGCGATGCATCCTTCTGCAACGCCGCGTGAAGCTGGGGATTGCCGCTCCACAACTGCTGCAAGAAAAGGTTATCTACCAGGCGAGCAGCTTCGACCAGCTTGGTTAAGGCCTGGCGATCTCCGTCGGAAAGCTTCGAGGTGTCGGCCGTGAGTTCCACCCGCGCGAAGCGAGCCGACATCCGGCGCAGTTCTTCAAGTCCTGGCACAGCGGCGACCACAGCGAGGGATACGGCAAGAAAGGAAGCGGAAAATCGCATCAACCACTATGATGCCCCAGTTTCTGACGCAGGAGATCAGCGACGATCTCGCCCAGATGGAGGAACCCGTCCAGATCGGTCGGCTTCCAGAAGTAGCACGCGGCGCCATGGTCGATGGCTTGCTGGCGGTCCGTCGGTGATTGAGATGAGCTCATCACGACGATCGGGCATGGAGCTGCGGCGAGCCGCTGCAACAGTTCCAAACCGTCAATTTTGGGGAGATTGATGTCCAGCAGCACCAGGTCGGGCCAGATCGCGGTTCCGTCTTGATATTCGCGAGCCAGCGACCGTGCACGCTCGCCGTCGGATAGCACCTCGACGTCGGCATCGATCTTATGTTCGGCAAGCGCCGATCGGATGAGATATACGTCCGCGGGGTTATCTTCCACGACGAGAATGCGGTGAGGCATAGGGTTTCCTTCTCGCGTCCCTCACACGACGAGGCTCATGCGATCGCTACTTCCTGAGTTCTGCGCGCCATGTAGTCCTCCACCACCTCTCGCATGGATGGCATGGGCTTCACGCCGAGACGTTCCATCTTCCCATTCGATAAAGCGGAAAATTTGGGCCGACGCGCGAGAGTTCGATGCTCCCTTTCACTGGTAGGTTTCAGTTCGGGCTGTAAGCCGGCCACTTCGAAGATCAGGCGCGCGTAGTCGAAACAAGAAAACGCGGCGCCGCCGCCCCCATGAACCACGCCGGCGACGTTCCGGTCCACCAAGTCGGCCGTGCGGGCGGCCAGTTCCGGCGCATACGTTGGCGAGGCTACGAAATCTTCCACGACGCGGATGGGCTGACCCGAGTTGGCCAGTCGCAACATCACTTCGACGACGTTGCCGCGCGCTGTATGCAGTCCGCCCGGGCCG
>DASQDN010000477.1:0-9255 GCA_035634155.1 Bryobacteraceae bacterium
GCGCTGGCAGCGGCCGAGGAGCAGGGGCGCATTCCCTCGAACCGCATAGCTGGAGCGGAACTTGCGGAAGGCAACGTGACCCTCACGTTGCTTGAGCATGATCCGCGTCGGTTCCACGGCCCTTTGCATATCGAGTTCGCGATGGTTGCTCTGGCCGCGGGCGTGCCCGACACCGCCAACCCTGCAGCTATAGACGTGCGGGCGGAGTTCGATCTCTCAGCCGCGGGCGCGACACCTTCCAATGTCGTGAACACCGGAGCCGTGGACCCGGCGCGCGTGCCCATGTTGCGCCTCAGCCCACCGGGCGCCACTGCGCCGTACTTCCCGGGCGCAGTCATCGAGATCGCGGGCGACACGCCTGCAGCTTCCCTCGCAGTGGAGGAACCAGAAAGCCGAAGACTCGGATTCCTGCGCGGCGGCTTGTCCGTGCGCATTCCAGCGACTCCGGTGGAACAAGATCGATGGTTCTTGGTGGCCCTCGACGGGAGCACGTATGAAGCGCAGACCGCCGGATCGGGCGCTGCCGATGTCCCGGTTACCGACACTGCCGGTGTGCGCACCGTACCTCGTGAGCGACTACTCGAACAAGGCCCAGGCGCTGCATGGCCCCCTGTGATCGCGCGAGCCGACCCGGATCCAATGCAGCGCATTCCGAATGCTCCTGGGCGCGGACCTTTGATCCTGCATGGCGGCCGAGTACTCGCCCCGGTGGGCGGCGCAAGCTTCAATGAGGTTGGCGCAGGCCTGGGTTCTTCACTGGTATTCGCGCTGCGGGTTGGACTCTTCGTGCCCGAGTATCATCCGTTCCTTCGACTCGAATGGAGCGGCGCCGATCCCACCAACGCCGATTGGGTGGCAATTGATAGCAGCGCTGCCGTGACAGCGCTTGGCGGCAGGCTCGGAGAAATCGCAACACTTCGACAGGACCACATCGATGAGTCCCGACTTCTGGTGCGCTTTGAATGCGACATCGCCGATGCCCGCATGACGCCCTGCGAGATTGCTTGGAACGGCTACGATGGCGAGTCCGTGTTGATCTATATGCCGGAGATGATCGCCGGAGCGGCCAATCCCATTGCTGCATGGAACCCTGGCGCCGCAGTCAACGGCATCACGCCGGCAGTAGCGGTAGCGGCGGACGGCAGTACGTGGGATGAAACGATGGCCGCGACGCAGCGCCTCTCGTGGGGCGACGTTGCGCCTCTGGCCGAGTACCTTCCGGTTCGCCGGCGCGTGGTTCGCCAGCGGCGCCTGTGTGGATGGATCAATGAGAATCCACCTGTAGACATGCTGGACGCGCCTCCGGCCGGGGTGCTCGACATCGATGTAGAGAATGGCCTCTTCGCCCTGTCGCGCAGTGAAGCGATACGGGCGTACCCGGATGCTCCCGAAGGTCCGCCATTACCGCCGAGCGTCACAGTCGTTTACCAGGACGGGTACACCGATCACACGGGCGCAAGACCGGCCGCGCGTGAACCCTTGATCGATGCTCGCCTGGAGACGCCAACACGGATCGTGTCGACGAGTGGACGCCTGCATCGGAACGCGCCGCCGAGTTGGTTCGCGATCCCCCGTTATAGCAGCCTGACGGAAGCAATGGCGGATATCGCTGCTGTGCCGGCTTCTATCGAAGTGATTCAGTTTGAAGATTCGGCAACCTACGCCGATCAGGATGTCGCGTGGCCTGCAGGCGTCGACCGACTTGTTATTCAAGCGGCTGAGCGTGAGCGGCCGACGATCCTGGTGAACAACTGGTCCATCACTGCCGGCGCAAGCTACAGCGAACTGATTCTGTTGGGTCTCGCCCTCGGCGCCGATGCGGACGGTACATTCGACTTTCCTCCCGCCGCAAGTCTTCGTGTCCTCTACTGCACGATCCTCCGTGAAGGGATGACGCTGCGCTTTGATCTGACCGGCGCCGCTGAAGAAGACCGGATCGAAATCACGCGTTGCATCACAGGCGGAATGGAACTCACCGGGGCCGGTACGCTTCGCATCTCGGATTCTGTGGTCGATGCGGGGCACGCGCCTGGTGCTGTGGCCCTCACGGCTGAGGATGGCGAACTCCATCTGGAACGCTGCACTGTGTTCGGGGCGGTGAATTGCCGCATTGTGCACGCGTCTGAAACAATTCTGGAGAACACTGTTACCGTTACTGACCGCTTCCACGGCTGTGTTCGCTACAGCCGTGTCACCAGTGACTCGGTTCTGCCGCGCATCCATCGCATCGTGGAGGATATAGCGGTCAAATACGTTTCCCTAAATCGCCACGACCCCGCGCATGCGCGACTTGCCGCCGATGCCGACGGCCAGGTCCTCCGAGGCGCTGAAGATGGGGGAGAGATGGGGGCGTTTCACGAATTTCAATTAGCCCTTCGTTATGAGGGCTACCGCCGAAGGCTGGAGGAATCGACTCCGGCCGGCCTGATGACAGGCGTAATTCGGTTGGACTAGGCGAGGAGCCAGGAATCAGATGCACGGAGATTTTTCAAGAGGTCACCGGCCCGATGGCAAGCGCGGACTAAGCTACACACGCGGCTTTGCTCAACAACGAAGGCTGCTGCTCGACAGCGACATCAATGCGATGACCGACGCTCTGCACGAGCGTCTGCGCGCTCTCGCTCGCCAGACCGGGTGCCCCAAAGGAAGTCCGGATCTTGGCTACTTAGTAACTCCGGGCCGCCTCCTGGCAGTGTTTCGCGATTTGACCGACGTCGTCACTGCCGCCGCGAACGTGACCTTCCTCCGCGATTATTCGGAGAAGTATCTGGACCGTTATCCCTCTCTGTCGATGAACGCAGACCAGGGCGTGAATGGCTCGGTCACTCTTCGGCTGCGGCACATGGCGAACGGCGCAACCACGTTCTGGTGCCGTGCTGACGCGGCGACGACGGTCACGTTGTCGGGTGGCGTCGCGCTTAACGTGCCCGCCAACGCCGCCTTTCAACCGGTCACGGTCAATCTCGGGAATTTCCAGACTCTGCAGATCGACTTCAACGCGGGCGAGCAGATCTGGATTGCGTTGATCGAAACGCAACAGACGGCGACGGCAGCGCCGCGCTTCGACTATGCCTCGGGTCATTACTATCTCGATGGACTCGTGCTGTCGAATGCAGCAGACACCACTTGGCTGACCAACGCCATTCCTCCCGCCGCGCCGTTCAACCTCGCCAACGGGACTCGGCTGCTTGTCTACCTGGAAGGCGGCGAGCGTCATGTCACTTGCGTAGAGGATCCGGGCCTGCTCGAGAACGCGCTCGGTGGCGACACGGATACGACTACGCGAGGTCACGCTGTCGGGCAGGTGAAGATCGCGCTCGTCCCCGCCGGTTTCGACCTGGAAGGTTTCTCGCGCGCCCTCAACAGCCCCGTCCTGCCGAACGGGACGCTGGACGTCACAACTCCGCCGGCGGCTCCCGATCCTGACCCATGCGCCTTGCCCACTCAAGGCGGGTACACCGGTCGGGACAATCGTCTATATAGGTTCGAGGTGCACAACGGCGGAGCGCTAGGCGCCGCGTCATTCAAATGGTCGCGAGACAACGGGGCTGAGTTGTTTCCCGTTATCAGTTCAACCGACCAAACCTTGACGTTCCCCGCCAACCTAGCTCTGCAGCCCGGCGATCTGGTCGAGGTCCTCACAGCGGGCACCATCGAGTTCGGCGATGCGTCACCGGCGACGCTCAACGCCGCGGGCAGCACGTTCACTCCCTCGACGTTAGCAGTCGGCAGACTGGCGCGATTGCAGGCAGCTACCAGCGCGGGCACGGGTGTAGCGTTCTCGTTACGCGAACCCGATGGCGTAGCGCAAGTGACTCTCGCCGCGCATTTCGGCCCATTCCCCACGACCACGCTGAAAGTGCGCCGCTGGCACGGACTCATCCAAACGGCTGCCGCGCCTGTACCCAACGTACACGCCATTGAGAATGGCATCGAGGTCGCCATCAACGGCTCATTCTCTCCTGGCGATTATTGGCAATACGAGGCCCGCGCAGGCGGCGGCGAGAACGACAACGGACCGTTTCAGCAGACGCCGCACGGGCCGGAGCGCGACTATGGACCCCTCGCGCTGATGCAATTCAACGGAGTCAATCAGCCTCTGTTGCTTGAACGATGGCTCGACGATCGCTTCCCGCCGTTGTGTGAACTCACGGCCGACGATATCGCCTTTGATGGCGATCGCATCGGCTCGGATAGCGACACCGTACAAGAAGTGATTGAGGAGCTTTGGGAACGCAGCGGCGGTGGATGCTGTGACTTCACGATCACTGCCGAAGCCGGAGACGCCTCCGCGCAAATCAATGAAATCCTCCAGAACAGCCAGGGTGAAGTACTCATCTGTCTGGAGCCGGGCGTGTACACTCTGGCCGCTCCCATTAGCATCTCCAACCGCAAAGTAAGCCTGAAGGGTTGCCCCCGAGCTGTCCTGGTTGCGCAGGTGAACCGACCCTTTCGCGTAGCCGGCGACGGTCGTTTGCGGCTCGAATCCCTGGTGCTCATCGGATTCCAAACCGCGAACGTGCGCATCCTGGTCGACATGCTCCCGGAAAGCAGTTCCTTCGAAGCAATGAGCTGTGGCCTATTCGCAGTTCCGAATCCTGCCGTCGGGCAATCCACGCAAGTGATTCAGGTGGGTGATTTCGAACCCACGCCATTTAACCCGAACGCGCCCGTGCCTACTACCACCGGTAGCGTCGACGTTACCGGACCTACAGTGAAGATGGACGGCTGTGTCGCAGCGGCGACCTGGATCGTTGTCGCACGTGCGCTGACAGGACTCGATCTGGAAAGCTCGTTCTTTAACGGAGGCGTCGGCGTGCTGTTCCTCGAGAACGCCATCAACGCGCGTCTCGTGAACTGCGACTATCTCGCCGGCGTCGATCTTTCGAAGCTGAATGGTTGGTCTCCCGATCAACTCTTGAGCGGGGCCGATACCTTGGCTGAACAGCTATCCGGCTTTGGCAGCGGAATCGCGCCTCCCCTGGCGAGTGTCTGCATTCGCGGACGTCTCATCGTCGGTCTCTCGATCACTGACTCACGCTTCAGCGGAGGCTATGCTCTCGCCATCACTCGGCCGGCCGCCGTAACGTTGCAAGGCAATCTGGTCACTGCCACCCATACCGGGTATTACCTTGGAGCGTCTGACCAGGTGACAATCACCGGTGATCGTGTAGGAGGTACACTCGTCGAAAATCGCGGCGGTCAGTACGGGATACAAATCCTTCGCGGGATCAACACATCGGTCACTGATTGTCTGGTGGAACGTTTTTTGACTGGCATCGTCCTGGGGGGCGAAAGCGGGGGCAGCGGCAATCGAACGTTCCGTGAAACCCAGGTCCAAAACAACAACATAACTGGCGCGATCACGGGTGTCCAACTCGGTCCCGCCAATGGGATGTTCTATACGGGCGAGCTGTACCATCTGGCCATCACAGAAAACAACATCACCGCGCAAGCCCTCGGTGTGATGGTGAATGCGAACACTGCGAATTCCAGTGGCGGCGGCCTGACATCGTCTATCGCGGCCATTTCATCCAGCGTCCGAGCCTCGGACAACATGATCACGGCGCGCATCGGGATCGGCGTGATCGGCAATCAGGTGGAAGTAAGCGACAACCGCATTCTTCTCTTCGGCGGGGTGGGTTCCCGATATGGCGTGTACTCACTCCAGTTCTCAAACGTGGTCTGCGAGCATAACCAGATCGACATCCGTGCCACGAATGCAACCGCAAACGTGTCCTTCGCTGCGGCTCTAACGGCCGATCAGGTCTCGCGCGCCGGCCTCTTCGGCTCATTCATCTCAGGAACGCAGATCAGCTCATCGGCCATCCACGTCGTCTCCGGCGCCGAAGCGCGCATCTCAGGAAACACCGCGCAGGCCGAGCCCGGCGCGTCGATGCGAGCTTTCCGCGTAGAGAGTCATCAGCGCCTCGTGGTCAGTGACAACCAGTTGTATTCTGGCAATGTCGAACTGAACGGAGTGTTCGACCTATCTTTCCTATCGAATTCGGTGCTTGGTAATGCATCGTTTACTAACTGCACGGACGGGAACGTTTGCGACAACCGCATACGTCAAAGAACGAACGCGGCTGGAACCAGCGGTAACCTCACCATCAGTAGCGCTCGAGGAGGTTGGAAGGTCTGCGACAACCGCGTGGACGGTGACATCACCATACTGCCGGTGGTCACGTTCCCTGGCGGGTTTGACTTCAACGACATCTTCACCAACGCGGTCGTGGGAGTGCGACCGAATGTCTTGGAAGCGCTGGGCTCAATGGCGGCTCTTTCGCGCAACGAGACTTTTTCCGAGCTTATCTTCAACGAGCGAAGCGTTAACGCCGAGCGAATAGGCGTCTCCATGCTCGACCCGGGAGCCGCGTCCATGTCCCTCCGGAACTCCGACTGGAACGCGACATACCGCGCCGGGGTGACGGACTTCATCGCCGCCGGTTTCCGCAATGCTGTCGGAACGCTTGCCGATGACTTCAGCATCGCTGTGATCGGCTACTGGTTTGAGAACGTTTACCACGTGCAGTGCAATTCCAACTGGTCGCGCCGTCTGAACATCGGTAGCTCGTTAGGGCGTGTCGCGGGCAGCACGCAATCTACCGTGCAAGTTGTGGCAAATCGTGCTGTCGAGTCGATTTCTGTCAAACAGTACCGACTGCTGGTCATCGCGATGAATATGGCGGCGTCGTATCCACAGGCCGGAAACGCCGGGGCCGCGGCGATCGTTCAACCTAATCTTCTGATCTGAGGAGCGCTTATGACACCAACTCTGCGCATGAAAACCATCTCTCCCCGAGCCGCTGCCGAACTGGCCGAGCGTCGCGACGTGTCCGGTCTCGCCGAGTATCGGTCGCAAGCCGTTCGCGCTCTCGATCAAACCCGTGCAGCTCGCTCCACCGGAGACATCGCCAAGGTTGCCGATGAAGCGGTGAAGCAGATCGAGACTGGATTAACTGGAATGCCTGAAGCGGGACCGGAAGGCACAATCGTCGCGCGTGTGGTCGCCTCTGCGGATTCACAAAGCAAAGCCCCGGCGATCCCGCTATCCGGTCTTCTCGCTCGCTTAAAGGTCAACCACGAAATAGTTGCTGAGAACGATACGAATGCTTTCGGGGTTGTCGACTTCGAGATACCCAAAGCCGCCGAAGGCAGCTATGAGATCGAAGTGCTGGCGCCGGATTGCAGCGTGCTGGTCTGTCAATCCGGCAAGTTCGACGGTCGGCGTCGCAACCCGGTCCACCGCATTGAAACCCCGCGCTCGGGGATCATCAAGTCGCAGATCGAGCGTTCCAAACCAATCGAAGAAGGCATTCTGCAAGCGCGAGAGCGCGCCAAGCTAGTGCGTGAAGTTGCAAACAAGGCGCTCGCCGAGCAGGAAAAGGTGCTGGTCAAATACCTGGAAGACCTCGATGCCGAACTGCAATGCGAATCAAAAGCGGCAGCGGAGGAAAAGCCGCGCCTCAATGCGGAAGCCGCCGCGGTCGAGCAGCGTACCGAGATTGAACCCGAGCCCACAACACAGGAACCCGAGCAGGATACAACCAAGCCGAAGCGTCGCCGCTCGGGCAGCGAGCCCAAATCCAAGTAAGTCAACGGAGGTGATGAACCATGGCAACTCTCAATGTCAAGAACAACTCTGCGGCCGATGTCGAGTTCGAAACTCCGACTGGTCCGGTGAAGATCGAAGCCAACAAGGACAAGAACCTCGGCGAGAAAGAACTCACGTCGAAGGGATTCGCGAAGGCGCTCGACGGCGGAAGTCTTTCCTTCGCGCAAGTGCAGAATCCAAGCGGCGATGTAGTCGAACTCGCGCGTAGGATTCTACCCCCGCTCATCGCCTCCATGCGAGACCGCATCACGAACCAGCGGGGCCGCTTCGAAGCCGTACAGAAGGATCTGCTCAAGCTCCGTGAGTCTTTCAACAAATCCTGGAAAGTGGCCGAAGCGCAACTGGCTGCGTCGCAAGGCTCTATCGCCGGATGGCCGGCCGTCAGGAATGCAGCCAAAAACCTTCTCATTGATACGAAGGTAGAAGATGCCGAGGTGACGCAAAAGAAGCAAGCTGTCACAGACATCGAAGCTGAGATCGCGGTTCTCAACAGCGAGGACTTGGCCCAGTCAGGTCGAACCCTTGACCAATGGTTTGCCGATCGATATGCCAAGGAGCAGGCGTTGACGCAAGCCAAAGATGAGCTGGCCAAGGTCAACGTGCAGAAGTCGGACCCGCTCGCAACGGACGTCGCGTCCGTGGATGGCGCTGTGACGGCGCTCGGCGCTCTCACGAAAGCAAAGGCAATCGGCGCGGAAATTCCTGAGTTCGGCAAGTGAGTTCCAAGGCAGCACCCGTCGCGTCGCCCACCAAAACGGAATCTTCGAGTTCCGTTGGGGCGCCGGTGCGGACGCTGCCTTCCAAGATCCACTCCTCTCCCGGTCCGTCGCCATTCTCCCTTGCGTCCCGTCTGCAGGGGGGCGCGCCGCTCCCGCCAACCACGCGCGCGCGCATGGAACATTCGTTTGGGCGTTCGTTCGATAGCGTTCGGGTCCACACCGGCGGCGCCGCTGATAGCGTCACGCGCGAGCACCATGCCGAAGCCCTGACCGTGGGCAACAAAATCGCCTTCGGGAGCGGAAGGTTCCGACCTGACAGCGCCTCTGGTCAACATCTAATCGCTCACGAGTTGGCGCACGTCGCTCAGCAAAGCGCGACAGGACACCCGTCCGCACAAGCTCGCTCCATCGATTCGGTGCCAGGCGAACCGGCGGAAGTGGCCGCCGAAAGCGCCGCATCCCAAGCGGTTCGCGGTGAGCGCGTCCAGGTCACCGCGGGCGATCACTCGATGCACAACCGCGTGATGCGCCGTGCGTTGAGGACGCCCGCGCCACCGCCCAATCCCGCTCCCTTGCGGGGACGCGTCAAGCCCCCGCCCACCATGCAGCCCTCCAAGCGCGCGGCCTTAGAAGCAGTCGCCGATGTTGCCGCTGCACGACCGGAACGAGCTAAAGCGGCCGTCGAAGCGCTCGCGCCCAAGCCCGAGCCTCAACCTGCCAGCGGCGAAGGCAAGATGAAAGCGCAGGAGCAGACCGACGAAGCACGTGCCGCTGCGAAAGAAGCGATCGAAGCTGCTCCCGCAGAACCGGAAACCGGCGCCCACGTCCCGGAAGCGGTAGGACCGGCGGCGGGCCAAGCAGCCCCAAACGCAGTACAGGAAGCTCCGTCCGTAGCCGAGGCCGACAAGAAGGAGGAGC
>DASQDN010000478.1:0-9761 GCA_035634155.1 Bryobacteraceae bacterium
GGCCGCAAGCGACGCTCTTCGTAAACGTGCCCTGGTTCACCGGGACGATTCGTCAGCAAGTGGCGACACATTTCCTGACGCCGAATCCGTTCGAAGATGCCACCAACCGGCCGCTGTGGCAGAGCTCGATCGATAGCAGCATCGTTTGGGCGAAGCAGGTGGAATTTAGCGAGGATCCGAATTACGTTCAGCCGAATGCCATTCCGTGGCTGCTGCTGGAGTCCGCAGGGGGGAAGAGCGGTCCAACGGGAGGTTCCGTGCTTTCCCAAACCACGTTTATTCAACGCATCAACACCACCGGCGGCGTGAAGCCGACAACAGCGTGCACCGTGGGGCAGCGTGAGTTTGTGCCTTACACCGCTGATTACGTTTTCTATCGCAAAGCCGGAAATTAACAACAAGCAGACCTAAACAAAAGAGGAGAAATGTCATGATCAGTGTTTCAAAAACTTTCACGTCCGCCGCGGCAGTCAGCGTTCTCGCCACCGGCATGCTTTTAGCGCAGAAGCCTGCCTCGACGACAAGCAGCGTCGAGCCTAATGCGGGCAAGTGGAAGACCTGGGTTATTCCTTCCGGCGTTGCGTTCCGCGTGCCGCCCCCGCCGGGAAGCGCCGAGACTCGGGCAGAACTGCGCGTTCTGAACGATGCGGTCACGCAGGTGGATGACACCAAGCGCGCGCAAATCAAGCATTGGGACGCGGGAGCTCCCGTGTATCGCTGGATGGATATGCTGGAGCGCGCGACCGAGGCGGGGCAGCCGCTAACCGCGCATCCACATCGTGTCTATGCGTATGTTGCGCTCGCGATGTACGACGCTACCGTAGCTGCGTGGGAATCCAAGTACACGTACAATCGTCTCCGCCCCTCGGAGATGGACCACAAGCTGCCGACGCTTGTAGACGTGCCACGAAGCCCGTCTTATCCATCCGAACATTCGGCCGCAGCCTCGGCAGCGGCAACGGTGCTGGCCGCATTCTTTCCGGATCGGGCGCAGAATTATCACGCCATGGCCGAGCAGGCAGGACTGTCGCGTGTTTATGCGGGCGTCCAGTTTCCAAGCGATCACACAGCCGGCAAGGAACTTGGTCGCCTGGTGGCACAAAAGGTGATCGAACGAATGATGAGCGACGGCTATCCGGGCACGTGGCAGGGCACAGTGCCACTGGGACGCTGCAAGTGGATCGGTACCAACCCGGGCAATGCCGCGGCCGTTCAGTGGAGAACACTGCTTCTCACCTGGCCGAACGAGTTTCGGCCGGCGCCTCCGCCGGATTGCGAGTCGACCCAGATTGAAGCTGAAGTGGCCAGCGTCCGTACCTTCCCTCGAACGTTCGCGTCGGACCAGAAGGCATATTACTGGCAGAGCCCGGAAGGCCGCGAAACGAAGCCGTTCATTCTCGCCGAGAAGTGGATGTTTGAGGATCAGTTGCAGCAGAACCCGCCTCGTGCGGCGCGGGTGTACGCTCTACTGGCTGCTGCGCACTATGACACTTTCATTGCGAGCCAGGATGCGAAGTACGCCTATTGGTACCTTCGACCGCACCAACTCGATTCCGGAGTGAAGCCGCTGTTTGCTGTGCCGAACTTCCCGAGCTATCCTTCGAACCATTCGACGTTCTCGTACAGCCGTGCCGATATGCTGGCCTATTTGTTCCCGCATCGCACGGCCGACGCAAACGCTATGGCAATGGAAGCAGCCAACTCGCGCATCTGGGCGGGTATTCATTTCCCCGTCGATCTTGAAGCCGGGAAAACGCTCGGACGTGCCGTCGCCCGCAAATTCATCCAGTGGGCGGAAACCGACGGTTCCCACGAGTAGTGACGATCCTTGCAGGAGTAGATTCACCATGACCTCCCTAAAACGTTACGTCGTGTTCGTGTATGGAGCCGCCGCGTATGTTCTGTTCCTCGGCGTCTTTCTCTACGCAATCGGATTCGTCGGCAACTTCGGTGTTCCCAAGTCACTTGACTCGGAACGTGGCACGCCATGGGTGATTGCCCTAGGTATCGACCTCGGGCTGCTGGCAGTTTTCGCCCTCCAGCACAGCATTATGGCGAGGCAAGGCTTCAAGCGCGTTATCACGAAGTTGATACCCGTTGCCGCCGAGCGAAGCACTTATGTTCTCGCCAGCAGCCTGGCGCTCGCGTTTCTGTTCTGGAAATGGGAGCCGCTGGGTGGTGACATCTGGCGTGTGGATGACCCGGTCGGGCGCGGCCTGTTGTATGCCGGTTTTGCGTTCGGTTGGGGGCTGGTGTTGGTTGCGACGTTTGCGATCAACCACTTTGACCTGTTCGGCCTGAGGCAGGTGTGGACGCACCTGCTCGGGCGGAAGGAATCGAGGCTGCGCTTCACAACGCCCGCGTTGTATCGGATGGTGCGCCATCCGCTGTATCTTGGCTGGTTATTCGTATTCTGGAGTACTCCGGACATGACGGTGACCCATGCCTTTTTTGCCGCGGCGACAACGGCCTATATTCTAATCGCCATTCAGTTTGAAGAGCGCGACCTTATGCGCGAGCATCCCGAGTACTCGGTCTATCGAAAACAGGTTCCGATGATTTTTCCGAGTGTTACGGGTGTACGGATTAGCCGGCAAACGGTCGAGATTACGGGTGCTGCGTCACGCGTCAGGTCAGCGAAGTAAGTTAGTAAACAATTTGCCTCCCTCAAGAGCGCGGAGCCTGAACAGGTTCTGCGCTCCTCTTTATTTTGCTGTGGGTTCTTATCTTTTTCTTACGAATCTATGAGCCGCATCCCGCCGAATTGTCGCGTTCCATCAAGACAGCGATCCCGTGCATGCGCGGCAAGTGCTGTCTACGTATCGATTCGGAGGTCCCCCGGGATGAGTCTCAGCGCTTCAGAGTTATTTGTCGAACCCAGATCCGGCAGCCACTTTGCCGTTCCAGAAGTTTCGCCAGATCTATACCGCGACCTGCGGCGGATCGCCGCACGGCACTTGGGCAGCGAACGCCGCAATCACACGTTACAGCCTACAGCGCTAGTGAACGAGGCCTACCTAAAGCTGTTCAATGGTCAGGGCCAGCAGTTCAACGACGACGTCCATTTTCTCTCTGTTGCTTCGCGTGTGATGCGCCAGGTGCTGATTGACTACGCCCGGTCGCGCGCCACGCAGAAGCGCAACGATCCGGGCTCGCAGGTGATCTCTGCAACATCCATCGAGATCCAAGGCGAGAATGGAGCGCAACTGATGGACCTGATCGCGCTGGACGACGCTTTGGCGGCGCTTGCGGCCGATAACGAGCGGCTGGCGCGCCTGGTGGAGATGCGTTTCTTTGGCGGCATGACGGCCGAAGAGTCGGCCGAAGCGCTTGGGATATCGGTTCATGTAGTCCGCCACGAATTGCGGTTTGCCCAGGCGTGGCTGCGGCGGAAGTTGAGTTCTTAGCCAGACGACAGACCTGACGCGCCTGTGGGCGCTTCAAACGAGAGACTTGCGATGAGGTCAGATCTTGCCACGCTTTTCAACGAGCTTGCGGACATGCCGCCGCGCTTGCGTTCGCAATACCTCAATGACTGTGAGGTGGATGCAGACACGAGGCGTGAACTCGAGGAACTGCTCGCGCATGATGACGGTAGTGATGAAACGATCTCTTGTCTGGTAGGAGCCGCGGCGAAAGCTGCTTTGCACGGCGACTCGAGAGGCCTACGTTGCGGCGCCTTCCGGCTTGTGAGTGTGCTTGGGACCGGAGGCATGGGCGTTGTTTATCTCGCGCAACGGGCCGACGGTGAAGTAACCCAGCGCGCGGCAGTGAAACTCATGCAGCCGGGCTGGAGTCCCGAACAGCGCGAGCGATTTCTTCGTGAGCGTGAAATCCTTGCCGCGCTTACGCATCCGACCATCGCGCACCTGTTGGACGCGGGCCATTTGAAAGATGGCCAGCCGTATCTGGCGATGGAGTTTGTAGAAGGGAAACGGATCGACGAATACTGCCGCGGGTTGAGCGCGCGCCATAAGATTGAACTGTTCCTAAAAGTCTGTAACGCTGTCGAATACCTGCACGCTAACTTTGTTTTGCATCGCGACCTCAAGCCCAGCAACATCCTTGTAACCGCGATGGGCGAGCCGAAATTGCTTGATTTCGGGATTGCGAAGATTGTAGATCTGCAGGCTCAGATTACGGTGACGCAGGTTCGTATGCTCACCCCCGACTATGCCAGTCCCGAGCAGTTGAACGGCGGCACAGTGGGACCGGTCAGCGACGTGTATTCGCTTGGGGCGGTGCTCCATTGTCTGTTGCTGGGTAAGCCCGCGAACGGTACACGGCAGGACGTTCTGCCGACCGACATTGAAGGGGATGTCCAATATGTTCTTCAGACTGCGATGCAAGCTGATCCACAGGATCGGTACGCGACCGTAGCCGAGTTTTCCGATGATCTTCGCGCGTGCCTGGAGTCACGACCGGTCCGCGCGCGTCGACGGCACTGGCCCTATCGCATTCGCAAGTTCGTCCGGAGGCAGCGCGTCAGTGTCGCTCTCGGCGGCGCGTTGCTCCTTGCGTTAGGCGGCGTTGCCGCTTTGTGGCGTCACCGACTCGGCTCTCCTGCAGGGGGGCAGGATCTACGGCTCGAACGGCTGACGTCGAATACACCCGATTTGCCTATCGAAGCCGCAGCGATATCGCCGGACGGCAAGATTGTCGCACACAGCGATTCACTCGGTGTTCACCTGCACTACCGGTCAACTGGAGAGACTCGCTTGATTCAAGGGACCAGCGGGCACGTGCTCCAACATTGGAACTCCGACAGTTCCAGTCTGCGAACCCAGACATTGGATGGAAACGGCAAGATCGCCACGGCGCTTGTGAAGCTCGACGGTTCAGTACAACCGACAGGGACTGTGGGACAGGTCAGCTTCAAGCCGTCGCCGGATGGCCGGTTGGGCGCGTATATTGCCGTTGACCCGCAGCGTCTTATGGTTACCGACGCCAACGGCGGCAATGCTCGCGAATTGTGGATGGCCCAAAATCGCTCAGTGACGGACTTCAATTGGAGTCCCGACGGCGGCTCGATCGCGGTTGCCTCGTATGCGACGGGTGGTTCTTTGCTCGAGAGCATCCGGGTGGCGGATGGCACGCGCCAGGTTCTTGTCTCCGCCGAGCGGAAGATGATTATCGGGAGTGTCGCGTGGCTGCGATCCGGCCGACTAGTGGCTGCTGTTCATGATCAGGCGCGCGGTGTCAATTCGGTTGGCAGCAGCAATCTGTGGGAGATTCGTCCGCAAGGTACGGGCCCTGCGGAACTGCGTCGTTTAACTACTTGGACGGACTTTCCGATTCGGCTGGCGTCCTTGACGACGGATGGGGCGCAGTTGGCGTTCATTCGCAGCTTCCGCCAGCGAGACGTGTATGTTGCCGACCTGGACTTGGCTCGTGGGAGCATGACAACGCCACGCAGGCTGACCTTGGACCTCGGAGACGATTATCCAACGTCGTGGACGCCTGACAGCAAGGCAGTGGTCTTCACCTCGGATCGGAACGGACCAAGCGCGATCTTTCGTCAGGACCTTGACCAGCAGATAGCTAAGCAACTGGTCTTCGGACCCACCAGCCAGATTATTGCGAGAGCGGCGGCGCGCGGTAAGTGGATTCTGTTTTACGGACGAGATGGAGCAAAGCGCGGAGTGATGCGAGCTTCGATGGACGGCGGCTCGGCCGAATTGCTTTTCGAGGTTAGCGGGATCATGGGGCTGCGGTGCTCACGAGTGGGACCGTGCATCGTTTCCGAGCGGCAGAACGGAGTGGTAGTGGTCAGCGAGTTCGATCCGGTGAAAGGAAGCAAAGGGCGTGAGATTTATCGCGATGCTACGGTGCGATTCACGGGCCCGGATCTTTCTCCTGACGCCAAATGGCTTGCGACGCCGTCTGGCGGGAAGATCATTTTTCGGTCGTTCGCGACCGGAGCGATAGTTCGAGAAGTGGAAGTGGCCGGCGCTACTAACGCGATGAAAGTGCTCAACCTGGATTACGCGGCCGACGGGAAGGGGTTCTTTGCCGGGCAGACGACGCCCACTGAGACTCGTCTGCTTTATATTGATCTGGCGGGTAAGGCATCGCTGCTCTGGAGACAAGCGGGAACATCCAGTGTGTGGGCGGTGCCGTCTCCGGATGGTCGGCGTGTCGCGATGATGGTCTACACGGACGATTCAAACGTGTATACAGCGGGTGAGTTTTAGTTGATATAATCCGTCGTCGCTCGGATCTGAGATACCGAATACTATGTAAACCGAGCAGCGACGGAGGTTGTTGTGTTCCTGAAAATTTCAATATCCCGATCAGCCGCTCTTGCAGCTATGTTGATGTCTCTCACGTGCTTAGCCTGGGCTGACGAGGATGACAATGACCGTCGAAACAGCGGTTGCGCCGCCTTGCCGACCTACACCGCTCTTAAGAGCGCATTGGCGGCTGCTACTTCAGCCGAAACGAGCGGATTAAACAATCACATGTGGGCCACGATCGTCGATCGCGATGGGGTGGTCTGTGCCGTTGCCTTCTCAGGGCCGAGCCGAGGAGCGCAGTGGCCGGGGAGTCGGGTGATCTCGGCACAGAAAGCAAACACAGCGAACGCGTTTAGCCTGGATGACACCTCATCTAGCGCTGGATCCGGACAGGTGAACGGCCTTGCCTTGTCGACTGCAAATCTGTATTCGGCCGTGCAGCCCGGAGGCAGCCTTTTCGCTCTGCCGCACAGTAATCCGGTGAGTACGGAGGCCGCATACAAAGGACCTTCGTCGAGGTACGGCTTGGCGAACGACCCGTTAGTGGGCGAGAAGATCGGGGGCGTGAACGTGTTCGGCGGGGGACTGGGTTTGTATGCGGGCGGAAAGCGACTGGTCGGCGGCGTGGGTGTGAGCGGAGACACCTCGTGCGCGGATCACAACATCGCCTGGCGGGTACGCAAACTGCTCGGGCTCGACCATTTGCTCGGTGTGGGTGGCGTCTCGGGCGATCCGGCACGACCGGACAATATCGTGTTCGACATCATCACGAATCCGGACGGCGGAACGGGAAGAAGCCCGTCGGGTTGGGGCCATCCGAACTGTGGCGGGCCCGCTGCTAATACGCTGCCGCCTGTCGTGGAGTAGGGTTCTTCTTCAAACGGACTGGGAATGGTGAGCCGGCCGGGACTCGAACCCGGGACCATCGCATTAAAAGTGCGGTGCTCTACCAACTGAGCTACCGGCTCGAGGGCGGGCGACGAAGCTTTTGTCAGGATAGCATCCTGGGCTCAATCTCCTTGCGTTTCAGCGGCTCCGTGTTCCAACGCTGCAGGTAATTCCAGGCCGGTTGATATACTTGCGTTTCAGCCCCGGAGGAGACATTTGCGAGTCGGCATTATCGGAACGGGCGCCATCTCGTGGAAGCACGCGCAGGCGTACCGCAATATCGGTTACGAGATCACGGCCTGCACCGATATCAATGAAGCGAGCGGTCGCAAGTTTGCTGAAGCCAATGGCGGAGAGTTCGTTCGCACCTACGAAGCAGTCTGCCGTCATCCGAAGGTCGATTTTGTGGACGTTTGCACGTTCCCGGACTTTCGATTGCAGCCGATCGAGATTTGCGCCGAGGCCCGCAAGCACGTTCAGGTGCAGAAGCCGATCGCAACGAACCTGAAGACTGCAAGCGAGATGATCGCCCGAGCGAAGAAGGCGGGCATTGTGCTGGGTGTGGTCAGCCAGCATCGCTTTGACGATTCCAGCCGGTTCCTGAAGAAAGCAATTGCAGACGGGCGACTCGGGAAAATACTCCAGGCTGACGCTTATGTGAAGTGGTTTCGGTCGGCCGAGTATTACAGTCGGCCGGTGAAGGGAAGTTGGGCCGCGGAAGGCGGCGGCGCGCTGATCAACCAGGCTGTGCATCAGGTGGACGTGCTGCTCTGGCTGGTGGGCAATGTGAAGGAGTTGTTCGCCTATTGGCAACTGGCCGCCAAACATGCGATCGAGTCCGAAGATGTGATCGCTGCGTTAATGCGGTACGAAAACGGTGCTACGGGCGTAATTCAGGCTTCTACCGCATTCTGGCCGGGTTATTCCGAGCGGTTGGAGATCCACGGAACTAAGGGTACAGCGGTGATTACCGGAGACAAGTTGACGGCGTGGGACGTGGAGAACGATTCGGGCGAGCCTGCGCCGCTGGCATCGGATGTCGCCTCAGGGGCATCGGATCCAATGGCGATTTCGCTGGAGCCGTTCGAACGACAATTCCTCGATTTCGGGGAGGCGTGCAAGACCGGCCGCGCTCCACTGGTGTCTGGGGAAGAAGGCTATCGAGCTTTGGAAGTCGTGACTTCGGCTTACGAATCCTGCCGAACCGGCGAGAAGATTAAGCTGTCCTGATGCTGACCACGGTACGTGTTCCCGCCTCCAGCGCCAATCTCGGTCCCGGGTTCGATGCGCTCGGCCTCGCGCTTGGGATTCATCTGCAGTGCCGTTTTCAAAGCAGCAGTGCGCTTCGAATCTCGGTGACGGGGCGAGATGCCGAATCGATTCCCACCAATGAAGGGAACCTGATCTGGCAGACTGCACTGGCCGTAGCTCGCCATCTGGGCGAGACGCTTCCGCCGCTGGAATTGCAGATCCACAATGATATTCCGCTCGGCAAGGGGCTCGGGTCGAGCGCTGCGGCGTTGACGGCCGGAGTTGTGATCGCCGATCAGTTGTTGGGGCTTCACTGGAAGAAGGCTCGCATACTAGATGAGGCGGCGAGGATTGAGGGGCATCCTGACAACGTTGCCGCTTGCGTGCTGGGATCCATTGTGACCAGTGCGATCGATTCGGGCGGGGTGGCACGGGCGGTGCGCCTGGAACTGCATGAGCGCTATGACGTCGCAATCGTGGTGCCCGACTTCGCGCTGCCGACGAGCAAGGCAAGATCCGTGCTGCCGGACTGCTACTCGAAGGAAGATGCGATTTTTAATGTTCAAAGGGCGGCGCTGCTGGTGGCGGCTTTAGCGACAGGCGCGACTTCGGCCTTTCCGACGGCGCTGGAGGATCGCATGCATCAGCCCTATCGAGCGCCGCTGGTGCCCGGGTTGGAAGAGGCCTTGAAACTGCGGGCCCCGGGTCTGCTCGGCTGCGCCTTGAGTGGCGCGGGACCGTCGATTGTCGTGTTTTTCGAGCGCGGGTATGAAGAGGTTTGCGATCTAGTGTGCCGGATCTTCGCGCTCCATAACCGGAATGCCGAGGTAATTCCGGCACGCATTTCGCGCGAAGGCTACTCGGTGGAAGTAGCGCAAGCGGGCTAGACGCCGCGTTTGTTGCCCCAGATGTCAATGTGGAGACGGGGGCAGTAGCGGTAGCCGAAATCCTTGCAGACGGTGACGAGCCACTGGGCTCGTTCGGTGAGCGCTTCCCGGGTGGTTCCTTCGGGCATGAGAAGCACTTTGCTCCGGCTAGCGCCTATCTCACGCACGATATCCCGGGCTTCACGCACGTCTTTCACGGAAGATATGACGAACTTCAGTTGGTAATTGTATTCCGAGATCAACTGCTTGAGAACATCCGGTTGATAACGCAGTTCTTCATGCTGGGCCGCGAACTTGCCGTCTTCCCGGTCGTGCGGAGTGGAGTTGGATAACTTGGGGCTGATGCTCATCAGGTCGCACACGACCTTCTGGTAAGCCGTTCCGGCCGTTTCAATGGTGATGTGCTGGTCGATATCTTTCACCTTTTCCGTGAGTTCCAGAAGATCGGGAAGGATCATGGGCTCGCCGCCGGTGATCACGACGTGGCCACACCAATGAC
>DASQDN010000479.1:0-13222 GCA_035634155.1 Bryobacteraceae bacterium
AGCGTCGGCCCGGAACAAAACGTATGAACACAGTGCGTGTCGGTGGTCAGGATTGCGCGCCAGGAACGCCGAAGTCTTTTATTTGCAATCGACACACATTCTTCCAAGCTGTTGGTTGGCGGTTCGATCCCGGTCTCCCGCTCCATGTTTTCAATGACTTAGCGTCACTTCGGCGCGTCTACGTTGCACGTTAAGTCAGTAACGTGCGTTTCAGTGGTCTGCAAGTTGTTGAAGCGCAAAGCTCCTGCGCGAATGAGTGACAGCCCGGGACATTGTGACTCCGGCTCGCTGTGAAGTTTCCACGATGAGTAGTGCCTCGAATGGGTAAACTCCTAAGGAACTTAACTCGTTAGGCAACGCCCTTGGTCAACTTCCATCGATGGTGCTTTTCTCGAACCCTGTATGTTAGCTGAGGAGGCGGGTGGCCTTTCGGCGATGATGACTGCCAAGTCATTCAGGCACTCGCCGGAGTCAGGCTCGCCTCCAGCTTGAATTCGGGCCCGTGTGCGATCTAGCTTGCCTCCATATCGGCGCGGACTGCGCCAACAGGTGCTTCGCTTCATCGGGTTCGTACTCGCGGCGCGGATTGTGTCCTGCACGTCTAGATACGAGCCCTTCCCAGTGTTAGCGTGAACTCGGCTCGACGATGCGCAACCCAATACGAATTGTTTCTTTAGAAAAGAAGGCTTGCGCAGATTGTTTGCACGCAAGCGCTGGAGGAGCTTAACTCGTTACTACTGTCGCACAGCATGATCGTGTTGACCGTCGGGATCAGCGGCCGTTCGCCCCAATTGTTCAAGAGCTTGGCGTGCGGGCTGAAACGCTGGATTAAACTCAAGCGCCGTTTCAAGCACCTCCTTCGCTTCCGCGCGCCTTCCTTGCATGACCAAAACGCGCGCAAGATGAAAGCGCACGAGCACAAGAGCCGGGTTCTTCCGAAGCGCATCAGTCCATAACACGATGGCGTCCTCATATCTCCCTTGCTCCATCCGGATGGCCCCGAGGCTCACTGATCCCGTAAGCTGGTTCGGACTCACCTGGACCGCTCGTTCATACAACTTAATCGCGGCATTTCTGTCGTGCTTTTGATTGAGGAGTTCGGCCAAATAGAGCAGCGCTTCGCCGTCCTCTGATCCCGGGCTCACCGAGCGCGTCAAGATCTTCAAAGCTCGATCACGCTGGCCGGCGATCGCATACGCCATCCCCTCGTCGCGTGCATCTGCCGTTGTGCCGGGGAACGCTACTAGCGGCGCATCCTTCGACATGACGCCGCGTTTGGCCGTAGCACGCCGGGGAATCGAGTGATCGGTATACACGACGTGCTCAGCATCCACGACTCGCGTTCCCGGCATGTGGCAGGACGTGCAGTCGTCTGCACGATCCTGGCGCCGGACGGTGGATTCTTTGCACGTCATGCCTTTCTCATGACACGTGAGGCACTTCGAGCGATACCACAAAGCGCGCATAGATACGGCCGGTTTCCCGTGCGGGTCATGACAGGAGCCACACCACAGGCGATCTCCCGCGGCCATCTTGCACGCGCTATCCGCCAGGTTTTCGACGTGGCTGGTGACTTTCATGCCAGATTTGTTCCCGGAGCGGACGAAAACAGCGACGTAGTCGGAAAACATTTCGCCCGGAGTGAACATTGCGCTTCGCTTCCCAGAACGGTTTACTCGCACCTCGCCGCTGAGGTGACATTGTTCACATACACTGTCTCTTCTCTTGGAGTCTAGCTTCGCGGGATTCACAATGTCGCGTCCGTTCTTGATGTGTGCTGATCCAGGGCCGTGGCACCGTTCGCAGCCGATGCCGGCTTCCAGAAATGGGGGCGATAAATAGCCATTCTGAGTATTCGCTTTTTGTTGAATACGGCTCGCGTGGCACTGGAGGCACCCGGGCAGGACCGGGCGAGCAAGATAAGGTTGGTCATCGGCGACGTATCCGGGCGCGAAGTCCCACTTGCCATCTTCCGTATACCAGGCGATTGGCGACTGGAAGAGAAAACCCTTGACGCTCAGCAGAAAGCTCCGCGCCTTCGCGCCAGATCCGATGAACCACGACATCTCACGACGCACCGGCCCTATGGACGCTCTGGATTTCCCATACTCCATCAGTAATCCTTCGCCCGTCCTTCGAATACGGTACGAGGACCCGGAGTGCTCAGGCAGAACCGCGGCAATCGCCGACACGGGGCCACTGCTAGTCGCCATTCCAGTCTGCATGTAAGACTTGTAAATGTCGGTGTGGCACGGACGACAGGCTTGGCTTCCGACATACGTTTGTTGAAACGCTTGAAGGATGCTGCATGACAATAGCATCATCGTAAACAGCATCATCGTAAACGGCATATTCCGCAATCTATGGTGGACTTCCGCTACTTGTTCGACACAAGAGCCTGAAGTTCGGGCTACTCCTGAATTGTTTGCATCCACTGCTGTGTAGGCGATTGGTTTGATTGGCCTCGCAAGTACGTGCAGTTGCGTGGACATTCTCGCCCTCACAATCCCCACGTAGAGTTCAGTTGGGTTATTGCGCCGAATAGCTCGCCTCATTCTGTGAAACTTTTAAGTATCCCATCATGGTCGGATTGATGCCGATAAGTGGCCGTAACATCCTCTTGTACAGCAGTCCGGGACTGCGTTGCCTCTCAACTTCGCGTTACAACTCAACAATCCCGCGATGCAGGGCTGCAACCGCGGCCTGCGTTCGGTCAGAAACCTTGAGCCTTGCAAGGATCGTATTAACGTGCCACTTGACGGTTCCAACGCTGATGTGCAGAGTGTCTGCAATCTCCTTGTTACTCATTCCCTTTACGATCAGCGTCAGAATTTCGAACTCCCTTGCGCTGAGTGTCGAGTCGGGATCCCGCTGCGCAAGAGTCTGGAGGACCGGATTGGGAAGGTACTTGCGGCCTGAGTTTACCCTGCGAATAGCTTCTATCAACTCCTCGTGCGACATGCCCTTTAAAAGGTACGAGTGAGCTCCGGCGGAAATTGCCTTGTGAATGTCCTCGTCGCCCCGGAAGGTCGTCACCACGATGAACATGCTATTTGGGAACTCCTTGCGAATCGCCCGAATTGCGTCGGCGCCTCCGATGTCGGGCAGGCGCAGGTCCATCAAGCAGACGTCAGGCTGGTGTTCACGAAAGAGGCGAATCGCTTCTTCGCCTGTGCTCGCCTGTGCGACGACTACGAGCCCCGGCCGGGCTCCAAGCATGGCGACGATGCCAAAGCGTACGACGGGGTGATCGTCTACCACCATGACTCGGATCACCTCCTGCGTGCTCATCCTCGTCCTCCATTGCCGAGCGGCAGCTCAGCTATTACTCGCGTTCCTCTTGCATGGTCGCTGAGCAATCGTAGAGAGCCGCCGAGTTGCTCCATGCGCTCGCGCATGCCGAGTAGCCCATAGTGACCGGCTGCAATTCGCGGCGCACCGGCTTCGAAACCTATACCGTCGTCGATAACTTCTATGCGAACACTATTCGCCGAGTAACCAACAAGAACCTTCACAGAGTTTGGCCTTCCGTGTGTGACAGCGTTCCGCACTGCCTCTCGCGTTGCGGCGAACAGGTTCCTGTCGGTTTCCCAATCGAGTTCCACTGGATCGCCGACGATCTCGACCCCGATTGGCACCGCCGCCTCGTCGCTGAGATGCTGTGCAAACTGCGCTAAGCGCTTGTCGAACGAAACGCCCATTGAGTCATGCCGCAAGTCCCACACTGCCTGTCTCGCTTCTTCAAGCGTAAGTCTTACTTCCCTTCGCGCACGATTCATCAAGTCCACAAGCATGGACGCGTTGCTTTTCTCGAAGCTGGAGGCGGCCTCGAGCAGCGAAGACACTCCGACACATCCCTGGATAACGGTATCGTGCATTTCGCGTGCGAGCCTTGCACGTTCGGCGATCATGACCGCGTAACGCTGCTTCGTTTGACGTGCATAGAACCAGAACCCGACCCAGACCAGCGCGGCCAGGCCCGCCGATGCGACAGCCCACGCCCATACCGTTTGCGAAAACCGAGGCTCCCAATTTATTCGTACACTCGCTTCGGAGGGACGGTCCGGCGCGGCCAAATTTCGCGAGATCAAGCGAAATGTATATTGCCCGGGAGGTAGGGACGTGTACGATGCCGAGCGGTTAGTGGACGTGTACGCCCAATCGCGATCGAAATTCTCAAGCTTGTACCAGAATTGGACCCGCTCAGGCGACAGCAGACTTGGCGCGGTGAAATGAACGTCGAGGCGTGCTGTGCCGGCTGGAATGCTTAGCACTTCTTCAAAATCGACGGCCCGCCCGTCTACGAGCACCTGCTCGACGATCGCAGTAGGAACGTGGGTGGAGGGCAGGGAATCCGTGTTGATGGTAACGGCTCCCTTTATGCTTGCGAACCACACTTTCCCGTCCGCCGAGAGTACTCCGGCAGGTTGGAATCCGCCGCTCATCTGTATGGAGGGCATCCCTTCGGCGCTGCCATATGCCAGAACTTTCAACAGACGTTTCCCGCCTGTCGCGGCCTGGTGCAGTTCATTGAGGCTCGTCCGAATAACTCCCGAAGCGCCACTCATCCAAACCGTTCCTGACGCATCTTCAAGGATCTGGTTGATAGTTCTTGGCAATCCGGATTCGGATGGAAGCTGGGTCACAGCGCCGGAGACAATGCGGAACAGGCCTCTTCCTCGTGTACCCACCCACACCGCGCCGGTGGAATCCTGATGCAGTGCCCAGATCCGCTCCCCGGCGAGCGCCTTCACGGCCGGATCGGACGTCCGGAACTGGCCATCTCGCATCCGGCTCAATCCTCCATCAGTCCCCACCCACAGATCGCCGTTGCGATCTTCCAGCAGGGAGCGCACGCTGCCATAGGCGAGTCCCTCGTCGGTGTAGAAGACTTTCAAGCCATTGCGATCTAAGCGCACCAGTCCACTGCCGGTACCAATCCAGAGTTGTCCGGCACGATCCTCTACGAAGCTTCGAATGCTGTTGCTGCGCAGACCCGCAGCCATATTGAAAGTCTGGATCGCGCCGCATCGTGTCCGGAAGAACCCTTCGTTTGCGGTGCCGACCCACATGCAGCCGTTCTTACCCTGGAAAAGAGTCCGGACCGGCAGGTCAGCCGGGAGACCTGCGAGGTGTCGTCTCGTGAGGCGCTGTTGCACGACTTCGTACACGGCTCCATCACCACCGACCACCCATACAGTGTTCCGTCGATCTTTATATATGCTGAAGACCGCGTGGTCGCCAGCGCCCGTGTGGGAAGACACAAGCCTTTTGCTTAGCCGGGCCAAGCCATTTCTGGTGCCAACCCAGAGATTTCTCTCGCGATCACAATAAAGGGCCAGAACTGATTCGTCCGGTAAAGATCCCGGGGCCAGATACCGCGACAACACCAATCCGTCGGCTAATACGAACAGACCGGTTTCGGCGCCTATCCAGGTAACGCCATCTTCATCGGTCAGTAGACGTGCCGCGCTCGAAAGCTCAGGATAAATGGGGAGTACCCGGTCGCCGCGCCAATCGAATATCCCGTCGAACGTGGCCACCCACCGTGACCCGTCCGGTCTTGGGAGTATGGAACGGGCGCCACGCTGCTTGCTTTCCTGCAGCAGAACGCCGTCGTGTACTCGATATAGGCCATTACCTCCGATTAGTATGTCGCCCGAGCCGTCCTCGACCATGTAGAGCGCATTCACGAAGGGAATGGCTGGCGTGCCGTCGAGTCTCAAGAATCTCTCGCCGACCTTGTGGAATAGCCCGCGATCCGTGCCGACCCAGAGACTGCCGCCGCGGTCCTCGTACAAACTGCGTACGAAGAGGTTCGTCAGTCCATGCTCGCCAGAGTATCGGGTGAAGGCGCCCTTCTTGTACTGGACAACGCCGCCACCCTCGGTACCCGCCCACAGTGATCCGTCTCGGACGGCAAGTAAGGACAGAATGCTATCGTCCGTAAGTCCGGGCGTGTTCGAGCGGTCGAAAATGACGAATCGCTGGCCGTCGAATCTGACGAGACCGCCTGCCGTGCCTACCCACAAGTATCCGTCGGAGGTCTGAGTGATGGCCTGGATGCGGCCATTTGGAAGCCCGTCCTCCAGGCCCCAAACCCGATGGCTATATCCGGGACCTGCCCCGACAGCCAGAACGGCGCCGCACGCAGCTATCGCGAGAAGCCGAAGGACAAACGTGGCAGAACACCTGAGCACATCCAGATATTATCCCGCCTACAACTCGAGTTTGCCCGTGCTATCGCCGATACTGCCGACGTTCACACCCGCACGGTCCAGCATGGACAGGTACAAATTGGTTACGGGTACGGGCTTTTCGTAGCGGAGGTGACGACCGCCTCCTAGCCAGTTGTTTGCCTTCCCGACCACGGCCATAGGCAGATTCTCGTGCAGATGGCGGTTGCTATCGGAAATCCCGCAGCCATAAACGATCACGCACCTGTCGAGCAGTGTCGCGTCACCGTCTGTCGTGGCTTTCAGCTTCGCTACGAACTGTGCGAACAGTCCCACATGAAACGTGTTGATCTTCGTCAGCTTCTCGAGTGCCTCGGCCATGTTCCTGTGGTGGGATAGCGGGTGATGCGGCTCGGAGACTCCGATCTCGTCGTACGTGCGAACGCTTCCTTCGCGACCCATCACCATGCTCGAAACCCGCGTCAGGTCTGCTTGGAAAGCGATGGCCTGCAAATCGAACAACAATTTCGCGTGTTCAGCATACGCCGCCGGAATGCCGGATGGTTTTTCTACCGGCGGCTCCACTTGCCGGGTGTCGGAATCGGCACGCTGAATTCGCGTCTCCACCTCACGAATGGACGTGAGGTATTCATCGATCTTGCGTTTGTCGGATGCGCCTAGCAATCCCGACAGGCGGTGGGTCTCTTCTCGCGTGCTGTCCAGAAGACTTCGACGGTACCTGGCGCGACGAGCACGCGTAGCGGCATCGATAGTGGTGTCGATATCACCAAACAACCGCTCGAACACGATTCGCGGACTCGCTTCGGGCGGCAGCGGCGTGGATTCCGACTTCCACGAAATGCTGTTGCTGTACGCGCAGCTATACCCGGAATCGCAGTGCCCAACAACTCGGCTGTCGTCCAATCCGAGTTCCAGGGAAGGCAAGCGTGTGTCGGCTCCGAGTCTCTTGGCAGCGATCTGGTCTACGGACACACCTGCGCGGATGTCGGAGCCGCCGGTCTTCTTTGGGTGCGCTCCGGTGAGAAAGCTCGCGCCGGCTCTAGCGTGGTCACCGCCGCCGTCTCCCAGCGCATTGGCCTGGTGGTTCATCAGGCCAGTCAGGATCGTGGTGTGCTCGCGGAACGGAGCCAAGGGCTGGAGGATGCGGGTGAACTCGAAGTCCGCGCCGATCGTTTTCGGAGTCCAGTTCTCCATCACCACCCCGTTCGGGACATACACGAATGCCATACGCAATCCGGTTCCGGACTTAGCAGCCGGTCCGGCAAACGCGGGTGTCATCGCGTCCAAGAACGGTAGCCCAAGAGCAGCGCCCATGCCGCGAAGAACGGTTCTGCGATCCAGATGCTTTTTTGTGATTATCATGTTTTCGGTGACTCCCTCCTACGTTGTTGGAACGGAGCGCTTTTGACGATCTCAATGACGAGCGCGGAGAATCTGTAGTCCCTTGCTGCGACCGCATCTTCGATCTTTCTCACCGCCACGCGGTCGTACCGTTCGACACCGCGGCCCAGCGCGTACGTCAGCAATCGCTCTGTCAGCGCTGCAGTAAACACGGGAGCATCGGAGCGCAGGACGGCGGCGAGTTCGATAGGCCCTCGAAACTTACGGCCGTCCGGCAGGACACCTGAAGCGTCGATATCGAACTTGCCATCTTTGTCGCGCCATTGTCCGATCGCATTGAAGTTTTCCAGCCCAAATCCGAGCGGATCCATACGCGAATGACACGATGCGCAGACAGCGTTAGCCCGATGCTGTTCCATCTGCTGGCGCAACGATCCGGAATTGCCGACCGCGTTTTCATCGATGTTTGGCACATCGGGCGGCGGAGGCGGGGGCGGAGAATTGAGTATGTTCTCCAGGATCCACTTGCCGCGCAACACGGGCGAAGTGCGATTGGCGTACGACGAAGCCGTGAGCACGCTTGCCTGCGTGAGCACTCCCGCGCGAGGGACCCCTGCAATCTCCACCTTACGGAACTCATGGCCCACCACCCCTGGCACACCATAAAATTCGGCAAGTCGCTGGTTCAGGAACGTATATTTGGCATCGAGGAAATCGAGAATACTGCGGTCTTGCCGAATGATATGGTCGACAAAGAGCTCAGTTCTTTTTGCAGCGATAAGCGAGTGTATTCGGTGTAGTCCTGATATTTCTTCCGATCGGGTTCGTGGGACTCCAAAGCCCGGAACTGCAGCCATTGGCCGCCAAAGTTCTCCGCGAGCGACTTCGCGCGATCGTCCGACAACATGCGGCGAACTTGCACCGCGAGCTTCTGGGGGTTCCGCAGATCGCCACGATCGGCTGCACTCAACAATTCGTCGTCGGGCATGCTGCTCCACAGGAAATAGGAGAGGCGCGAGGCAAGTTCGTGTTGAGAGACCCGGGTGACTTCTACTGAGCCACGAGGCGGTTGCTCAATCCGGAAAAGAAAATGAGGTGAGATCAGCATCTTCTGGATTGCAAGCACGACGCCTTCGTTGAACGAATCGCCGTTCTTTTGGGCCAGTGCGACAAAGCTCGCGAGCTGCGTGACCTCGGCAGGCGTGGCGGGTCGCCGGAACGCTCGTCGCGCGAGGTTCGCAACAATTTTCCTTGCACAAGAGGGTATGTGTGCCGCCTCTGTCTTATGGCCGCACGTGAAGACCTTGGCGGCGGAAGCCGGTGAGGGGTCCGTCTTCGCGTCGAAGGGGCCGATCACTTCCAGGTTGCTGATAAAGAATGCTGTCGACGCTTGGCGTGGAAGCCCGCCCGTAATCGGCGATGGCCCTCGCGGCGCAGGTGGCGCTTCCGGTACTTCTACGTTGGTCGGGGCGGCGCCAGGGCGAACGCGGGGTTGCGGCTGCGGCCGCTTGGATGGGTTCGGTCCCTTGTACGCCGGTGGTAGACCCTCGTACACGTTCAGAAACGAAGCCGACATCCAATGCTCGCCTGGCGTAAGGTGGATTCGGAATTGCCGCCTTACCCCGGAGACTTCGCCACCCGGAGGGATCGGGTATTCCAGCGTGTTCACCTGTTTCCCGTTCACCCAAAACGCGACTTGCAGGGGATCGGATCCGTCGGGGCGAGTGCCGCGCAGGAGACCCGCGATATCGTAGTCGCCTTCAACTGTGATGCGATGCATCACGTGGAGAGCGCTGGGCAGGCTCATGCCCGTCTTGTCGTAGTCGAACTTCACCTCGCGCGAGGTAGAAAAGTCGACGTACCAAGGCTCATGCTTCACCAAGGCGGGTTTAGGTGCAGGGATACCGAAGACGGCCGCCCGCGCAACCTTCTCGGCGGCGCTAAGATAGCGCTCGGTCAGCGCCGGGGACATCGACAGTACCGCGCCGATATTGTCAAAGCCATATCCAGTGTCGTCAGGTGGAAACGAATCGGCCGGGCGCAGGTCGACTCCGAGCAGATCTCGAACGGTGTTGTTGTACTCGGTACGATTCAACCGACGGGCTACTACCAGACCGGGATTCGGCTTGGCATTGCGATCGGCTCGATCGAACTGGTGCTGCAGCCAATCGATCACCTTTGCAGTGACGGCGGGATCAGGCTTGGGAACGCCGGGCGGAGGCATCTCGCCCGTCTTCACTTTGTGAACTACCTTCTCCCAAGCGTCGCGGTCCTCCGAGAAGTCTGACGCGGAAGCGAGCCGCTGCAGGTCCAGCTTCCCCGAGGTGACCTTCGAATTGTGGCAACCGCTGCAGTTGCGGGTCGTGAAGGATTGCACCTCTTTCCAGGTTCCCGACGGCGCTTGGGCAGTTGCGAGCGTCGCCGAGGCGGCAAGAAACACGACGACGTTGAACGGGGAAGCCGCCATGACATTGAGTGTATAGATCCCGGCCAAGGCCGTCGCCTAACCTAAGGTAGGTTTCTCCGTCCTAGGCTTCGACGCAAAACCTAACCTAATGTAGGTGTGTTTCCGTGCCCGTGCATATATACTCGGCGGAATATTCAGTGTTCCGCTGAGGTGAGAGAAGTGTATCGACCGACTTGTCGTTCCGTCGCAGGACTGATCGTAGCCATTAGTCACACCCTTGTCCTTCTGGCCCAAGGGCCACCGCCCACCCGCCCCGTCTCCCCGGGGGATCGCTTTGATATGCAGACAATGTCGAGAACGGTGCAGTCGCTTCGTCGTTCTGCCCAGTTAAGTGCCGACGCCGCCGCCAAAGCAGACGAACTGACGAAGCAAGCAACCGCGGCGCTTACCGTTGGACAGACGGCGGATGCGCGGCGGAAGTTCGCGGCGGCGCAGGCCGTCATCACGGGACAGCCTTGGACGAAGAAAGAAGAGTATCTGTGGTCGCTCGTGCTGCGTCCTCGACCCATAGTGATGGACCCGGCCGTATCTCAGTCCATTGAAGTCGCACAGCTCTACCCCGTCGAGTACAAACCCGCGCACTACCTGAAACTTGCATTCAGCCTGGTCACGGCGGAAACGGAGCCGCGCCAGGTCCGAAGCCTTGGAACCGTTGACCTTCCCGCCCGCGACATGGTTGCCGAGCCGCTCCTGGTGCCTCTCGACTTGACGGGCACCGTCGACGGAACATACCGACTTGCGGCACAGGTCGCGGATGGCTCCGCGACTCTTGCGACGCTCCAGCATACGATTGCGATCGCCGACGGCATCCAATCCCGACGCGCCGAAGTGGAGAAGCGACTTGCGCGCATCTCGGGCCATGAAAGCGCCAAGGCGACCATTCGCTGGCCGTTCGATATGGCACGGGTCGTAAATCACGGGATTCGCAAGCTTGAGAGCGGCGACTTCGGCCTGCCTGAGTCTGGCGGACAGATCTTCGATTTTGCTAAAGAACTCCGGGAATCCGAGCAGGTGTTGAAAGCGGTCGAATCGGGAAAGGATCCGCTGGTGCGTGCCAAGGGCGATCATGAGCGGCATTACTGGTTCGCTGACGCGGGCGAAATCATGCCGTACCGGGTTTATCTGCCTTCGACGTGGAACGGTAAAAAGCAATTGCCGATGCTCTTTGTCCTGCACGGAAACACGCGCGATCACAATTTCTACTTCGATCGTGATGGTGGCCTTCTCGCGAAGCTGGCGGAGAAGACCGGATTCCTCGTCGCAACTGTCATGGGCTACCGGCCCAGCGCGGGGTACAACGCGTCAGCTATAGGATCAATGCTGCCATCGCCGCCGGCCTCATCGGCGCGCGGTGGAGGATTTGTCCGCACGGCGGCCATGCAGCGGGAAACAGAGCTTAGCGAGAAGGACGCGATGACTGCGTTCGATTTGATCGTCAAGGAATTCAATCCCGACCCGTCGCGCATCTACCTCTTCGGCCATTCCGCCGGCGGTACAGGCGGCTGGTACATCGGCAGCAAGTATGCCGACCGATTCGCCGGCCTCGCGCTCAGCGCCTTTGTGACGCAACCCGCCACCGTACCGTTCGACCGCCTGAAAGGTAAGCCGATCCTCGTGATTGTCGGGTCGAAGGACTCGCCACGAACGGTTGAAACTGCTCGAACCATGGCCAAGGTGGTGGAAGAGAAGGGCTTCTCGACGCGTTTTCTGGAAATTCCTGAGGCAACTCACGACACCATCGTCGGATTAGCCCTTCCGACGGTGTTTGAGTTTTTCGGGGCAAAACGATGATCGTTTATCATTAAACCTAACCTTCGATAGGGGCGACACACCCTCAATTGCGATAGGATCGCTTAGACTTTGGGGAAGTCAGGGGCTGTGGTTTGCCGATACCGGCTTTCCGTCACCGCCACCCTGCAAAACACATTCAGTTCAGCGTTGTTGAGGACCGGTCCGCGTAGGAGCCGGCCTTGGCGACTCTTCGAGGAGTCAGACCGTGTTGAAACAAGTACTTTTATTCATACTGGCACTGAGCATCTCGCTCACCTGTCTGGCGCAAAGTGATCGCGGCACCATTACAGGAACCGTTTCCGATCCGGCGAGCGCCATCATTCCGGGAGCACAGGTTGCTGCCATCAATCGTGAGAACGGCTCGACGTTTGAGACGGTCACTACTCCGACGGGGAACTACACTCTGCCATCGTTACCCGCCGGCATGTACGACCTCAACATTGAGGTGCCCGGCTTCAAGCGGCACAGCCAGCCGAACATTCAGGTCCAGGTCGCGCAAACAGTGCGTCTCGACGTCGTTCTCCAAGTGGGAACCACGACCGACACTGTAACGGTCACCTCTGAAGCTCCGATGCTCCGGACGGAGAATGCCGAACAGAGCATCAACGTCAGCGGAAATCGCATCAACAATCTGCCACTGAACTTCGGCGGTGGTGGTGGCAGTACAGGAACGATTCGCAGTTGGACGAGCTTTATCGTCCTTTCGCCTGGCGTGTCCGGTACGGGGCAGGGCGCCCGCGTCAACGGAATTCCTCCAAACAATTTTAAGATCATCGTTGAAGGTCAGGACGTGACCAGCGGCAACGACACTGGTTGGACCAGTACCGTCACCCAAGCTTCAGTCGAAATGATCCAGGAGTTTTCGCTCCAAACGAGCAACTTCGCCGCCGAGTTCGGCCAAGTTGGCGGTGGTCTCTTTAACTTCACGACCCGCTCCGGAACCAATCAGTTCCACGGCTCGGTATACGACTACATGCAGAATGAGGCGCTGGACGCCTACCGTCCGGTTCCGAACCGTGCGCGTCCCAGAAGCCGCAAGCACAACTTCGGCGCAACACTCGGGGGGCCGGTCATCCTTCCGAAGCTATACGATGGTCGCAACCGCACGTTCTTCTTCGCGAATTACGAGATGTTCCGCACGAACGTGACAACGGCCGGAAACCTGCAGACCCTGCCGACCGACGCGTATCGCAGTGGCGACTTCAGCGCGGCGCTTACGGGACGGCAGTTGGGCACCGACCCGCTCGGTCGTCCGATTATGGAAAACACGATCTACGACCCGGCAACGAGTCGGGTCGTCAATGGCGTAGTCGTCCGGGATCCTTTCCCAGGCAACATCATTCCGCAATCGCGTCTCGATCCGGTCGCGTTGAAGATCCAGAACCTGATTCCGCGTGCCGACTTACCGGGGCTGGTTCAAAACTGG
>DASQDN010000480.1:0-4109 GCA_035634155.1 Bryobacteraceae bacterium
AAATGGCGAATGACATCGTGGAGTCGGAAGAATTGTTGGCCGAAGCCGCATTGCAGGATTTCACGGACATGCATGAGGCCGAGCGGCGACGCATGGACCTCGCGGTGAATCTAGTGGATCAGTACCTCGCCTTTGTTGCGCACTGGCAGTGGGGCGACAGTATCCTCGACTGGATTCGACACTGTGAAACGCAGTTTCAGATCACGCACGACCTCCGGAACCTGCTGCGGCCGGACCTTTGGCCGCATGCGAGCCGCTGCAGTTTCGTGACTTTGCTGTCCGACAAGTCCGTGCGCCACGACGCAATTCAACTGGAGAAGGCCGTCGGCATGCGGCTCACGTTCCGCCAGCCGCCGCCGATCAAGTGCTTCTCGAATCAGTTCCTGTTGTACCTGAACTCGACGGTGGCATCCACCGCGTATAACACCTGGTCGCACATGGCTCCGGATCCGATTGCGTCGCTGCCGCCGGAGCGTTTTACGTTCCAAGTCGTCGCTATGTAGAGCCGCGGGCGCGGCGTGCGCTAGCATATGCGTGTCTATGCGCATCGCCGTACTCGGACTCGGGTTCATGGGCAGCACGCATCTGAAGGCTTGGCGCAGCGTGCTGGGCGCGCAGGTGACGGCCGTATACAGCAACGACGAGCGGAAGCTCACCGGTGACCTCAGCCATATTGAAGGTAATCTCGGTCTGAAGGGCGAAACGTTCGATTTCAGCGCTATCCGCAAGTACCGCGACACAGCTGAGTTGTTGAACGATCCTTCCGTCGAGGCCGTGGATATCTGTTTGCCGACTCATCTGCATTACGCTACCGCTCTGGCTGCGCTGCGGGCAGGTAAGCATGTGCTCGTCGAGAAGCCTTTGTCGCTCGACGGAGACTTGGCGGATGAGCTTGTGCGCGAAGCGCAGTCGGCCGATCGGGTGTTGATGGCCGCGCACGTTCTCCGATTTCTTCCTGCCTATCGCGGTCTGGCGGAGGCGATGTCATCCGGCAAATACGGGCTGGCGCGGTCGGCTGTGTTCCGGCGCCGTTGCGCAGCTCCGGTATGGAGCAAGTGGCTCGGCGACGCGGAGAAGAGCGGCGGAGGAGTGTTCGATCTCCTCATCCACGACGTTGATTTTGCGCTAATGATGTTCGGGATGCCGGAAGCGGTGTCGGCCACCGGGTATGAGGATTTGTCGCTGGGCATTGATGTGATTACGGCGACGCTGCAATATCGCAATGCCTTCAACTGCGTGATCAGTGGAGGCTGGCATCACAAGAAGGCGTATCCGTTTTCGATGGAGTATACGGTGGCAGCCGATGGCGGGACGTTCGAGTATAGTTCGCTTCGCGGGGACTCGGTTTCGGTTTATGCGTGTGCCGGCGAGTCGAGCATGTTGGAATTGCGGGGAGACGACGCGTTCGAGGCTGAATTGCAGTATTTCCACTCGTGCTGTGTGGATGGCGTTCGCCCGAACTATTGCCCGCCGGAAGAGTCCGCGGCGGCGGTGAAGATAGCGCGTCTGCTGCTGGCCGCGCGCAAAGATAACGGAGAAAAGATCGCATGCCGGATTTGAAGACATTGGAAGTTGGAGTGATGTGCTGGGCGGGCGGCGATCCGCTGGAGACGTTGCGCGAAGTAAAATCGTTCGGCGTCTCAGCGGGGCAGCTCGGCATCCCGGGAGACATGTCGCTGGACGGCGCTGCTGAGGCGTGGGCGGAGGCTTTGCGCGCGGAGGATTTCGCGGTTGTGACCGTATTCTGCTCGTATACCGGTGAGAGCTATGCGGACGTTCCTACCGTGCAGCAGACTGTTGGGTTCGTTCCTTCCTCAACGCGCGCCGAGAGAGAACAGCGCACGAAAGACGTCAGCCATTTCGCCGCTGAGCTTGGCGTAAAGAGCATTGCTTGTCATATCGGCTTTGTTCCCGAGGATCCGGGGCACCCGGACTATGTTGCTGTTCGGGACACTGTGCGGCGGGTCTGCGACCATGCGGCTGAGCATGGGCAAACGTTTGCGCTGGAGACCGGACAAGAGACGGCGGATGTGCTGCTGGAGTTCATCAAGGCCGTAGACCGGCCTAATCTCGGGGTGAACTTCGATCCTGCGAATCTGGTGATGTATGGCACTGGCGATCCGATTCTCGCGGTTGAAGTGCTGCACGAGCACCTGCTGTCGGTGCATTGCAAGGATGGCGTGTGGCCTCCAAAGATGCCGGCCGGCGCACTAGGGACTGAGACGCCTCTCGGTGAAGGAGCCGTCGGGATGGACAAGTTCGTGGCGAAGCTGAAGCAGCTCGGATACAAGGGCACGCTGAACGTGGAGCATGAGATCGCGGATCGCGAGCAGCGGGCGGCGGATATACGCGCGGGTGTCGAGTTGCTAAAGAGGTTGCGGGCCGCCTAGTTGTTTTCGTGAAGGCGCGGGCCTGAGCCGGCGGGCTCGATCACCGCGCGCATAGAGCCTTTGCATTCGGGAATGCGAGGGTCGGGACCGTAGGCGTGGATCTGATCGCGTCCGAATTCGGCTTCTGACAGGCCGCAGGTAATGACGACGGTGCGTCCGCTCATGTCCACTTCGACCGCGTGTTGGAAAGCCTGAGTGCTGGAGTGGCAGAAGAGCTTCTGCAGCATTTCGACAACGTAATCGTAGGTGTGATGGTCGTCGTCAAGCAGGACGACGTTATACAACGGCGCCAACTCCTCCTCGTTCTGCCTTTTCGTTTCGGGAGGAGCGATGGTCTTGTGCGGCGTCATCGCAGGCAAGATCATTGTAGCGCTATGAATTCTGTGACCTGGACGTGGCGAGACGCATCTACTATGATGGATGGAGTCTGGGGGCGCAACGGATTCGACGGGATTGAATCGTTGTGTCGAGGCGTGCCGGGTTCCGAGCTCCCGTAAAACGATCGGAAACACATAACTGCCAACAACACGCAGTTTGCATACGCTGCTTAATTTTTAAGTAGCCGCTCCGCTTAACGGGCCTGCACGTTAGGTAGTGAGCGTCATTTTGTAGGATAGGCTAAGGACTTCTGCTCGGAGTCTGGACGCCGAGATCAATCGGGCTAAGCCGCTCGCATCTTGCCAGTTCAACGGTGAGTGGTCGAAAAATGCCGAATTGGATACGCACGTAGGCTTGGCATGGCGGGCTTTTTCGGACGCGGGTTCAACTCCCGCCGCCTCCACCACTTTTCTTCAACTTACCCCGCATAGGCTCTACGCCAACAACGGGGGCAGGCCCCCGATCCCGAGACGCTATCCTCCACACAGCACCTTGACTCTCTTGCGGTAGTTTTCGAAGTTCCGAAAGCCAAAAGCCTGCCGTGAGATCATCTCCATCTTCGTATGGAAGCCTTCGGTGATTCCGTTATTCTTTGTAAACCTCCACATGGCTGCGATTTCATTGCGCCAGGAAAAGAGTGTATCTCCCAACGTGGCTAGCTGCGAGTACCCGGATTGCCTCAGTTCCTGAACGGCGCGCAGGAACCTGGAAGCGAGGGGTTGACACTGCTTGCGAGTGCGATGTTTGTTCAGCAGCAGATAGCAGAGCTTCTGCTTGAACCGGTAGATCAGCTCCAGCGCTGGAAATTGAGCCAGGTAGGAGGCCAGCTTCGTGTGCTGTTCGTCAGTGAGGTTGTGACGATGGCGGCGCAGCAGCGACAGCAAGCCACGGTGTCTGGCTCCCACCGGATCCAGTTCCCGCCAGCAAGCCAGGAAGTGGTGGTTGATCAGCCGGATCACATGGAATCGATCCGCCACAATCACTGCATTGGGGAAATGCGTCCTGGCGATCGAGCGGTACACGGAAGCCAAGTCCATGCAAACCACACGAACCTGGTCTTTGCCCTGTAACCGTTCCAGATAGGCGTTTAACGACACCTCCGTCCGGCCGAGCACCACGTCGTAGATCTTGTGGTTCTTTAGATCGCAGAAGGTGGTCGCATAGCCTTTCCGGCGGGTAAAGAAATGCTCATCGATGCCGAGCACCAGCGGGCACTTCGGTGGGTGCCATTGAGCGAACTGGCGTTGAAGACCGTGCTGAAAGTAGCGTTCCACCGTGGCCGCTCCGATCCCTTTTCTCCGGCCTAGCCGGCTGCGGTTGATTCCGTCCAGGTGCGCCTCG
>DASQDN010000481.1:0-7008 GCA_035634155.1 Bryobacteraceae bacterium
GCTGGTGCCTGACGACTGTGTTATCCACGTGATCTCGCGCGCTGAAAGCGATACGGCTTACCTTACCATCGACGGCCAGGTCGGCGAACCCTTGCAGCGCGGGGATCGTGTGGTGTGCCAGCGATCTTCTAAGTGCGTCTACCTCATCCGCCCTCCCCGCATGATGTTTTTCGATGTGCTGCGTGAAAAGCTGAGCTGGGGAGAGCGGTGAAACGCCTGTCGCTGACGTCCTGGATCTTTATCGGGATGGCGGCGGGTATCGCGCTAGGCGTGCTTGCGCCGGCGCTGGCCGTGCAGCTTGGACCCGTCAGTAATGTGTTTCTGCGACTGATCAAATCCATTCTCGCCCCGCTGCTCTTCGGCACGCTAGTGGCTGGCGTTGCGAGCACCGGCAGCGTGAAAGCGATGGGGCGTATCGGCATAAAGGCGATCGTCTACTTCGAGATCGTCACTACGATTGCGCTGTTCATCGGTGTGCTCGCGGTCAATCTTTTCCGGCCCGGCGATGGCATGCGGCTTGAACGCAGTGCGGCGGAGTTATCGCTTGCCAAGCCTCCCCAGGGCATCGGCCCGATTCTGGAACACACCTTTCCTTCCAGCGTCATCGATGCCATGGCACGAGGGGACGTGCTGCAGATTGTCGTCTTCTCGTTCCTGTTCGGCGCAGCATGCGCAGGCGTGGGACCGGCGGCGCAGCCTGTGGTCCGCTTTGCCGAGTCATTGGCCAGCGTGATGTTTGAGTACACTCGCTACGTGATGCTGTTGGCGCCTTTCGGGGTCGGCGCTGCGATGGCAGTAACAGTTGGCTCCAAGGGCATCGGGGTGCTCTTCGGCCTCGGCAAGCTGATCGCGACTTTATATATCGCTCTGCTGGTGTTCTTGCTCGTTCTGGTGGCCATTATCTTCCTGGCCGGCATTCCGTTCAAACGCTTCGTGGCGGCGGTGCGCGAACCCGGCCTGCTTGCGTTTTCCACCGCTTCGAGTGAAGCGGCGCTCCCACGAGCCCTCGAGAACATGGAGCGTTTCGGTGTTCCCAAACACATCGTCGGCTTCGTCATGCCGACCGGCTATAGCTTCAATCTGGACGGGACCACACTGTACTTATCGCTGGCGAGCGTTTTCGTCGCGCAGGCGGCCGGCGTTGAACTCACCATCGGCCAGCAACTCATGATGATGTTGACGCTCATGCTGACCAGTAAGGGCGTTGCCGGAGTTCCGCGGGCCGCGCTCGTGATTCTTGCGGGGACACTCGCGACATTTCAATTACCTATGGAAGGGGCAGCCGTATTGTTGGGTATCGATGCTGTGATGGATATGGGGCGCACCGCCACGAACGTGTTGGGCAACTGCCTTGCGACGGCGGTGGTCGCAAGGTGGGAGGGACAGCGGTTTGAATAAAGGATTGCCGCCGCTTATCGAGCTGGTGAATGCGTCCGTGATGCGCAGCGACCAGGTTGTCCTACGCGATCTGAATCTGCGTATCGAGGTCGGCGAACACGTCGCAATTTTGGGACCGAATGGATGCGGTAAGTCGACCCTTGTCCGCACGTTGACGCGCGAGTTCTATCCTTTGTGGCGCGAAGGCAGCACGGTTCGTCTTTTCGGGCGCGAGAAGTGGAATGTGTTTGAGCTGTGGTCGCTGCTCGGAATTGTGTCGAATCACTTCCCTGTGCCCTCGCGAACGGTCACAGGACGCGAGCTCGTGATCGGGTCGTTCTTCAGCAGCGTGGGACTGTGGCCGATCCATGAAGTGACTCGCGAGATGGAAGAGAAGGCCGACGCGGCGCTAGCGCAGCTCGACGCAACGCATCTTGCCAAGCGCGATTATGAGGAGCTATCTTCCGGCGAAGCACGACGTATTCTGATCGCGCGGGCATTGGTGCATTCGCCTAAGGCGCTTCTTCTCGACGAGCCGTCCACCAGCCTCGATCTCGCCGCCCAGCACGAGCTTCGAGAGACGATGCGGCGGCTGGCGCAATCGGGTATAGCGATACTGCTGGTGACGCACCATCTTAGCGATATCATTCCGGAGATCGATCGCGTGGTGATGATGAAGGCCGGCCAGATCGTGGCTGACGGCGCCCGTGCCGAACTCCTGACCCAAGGTCCGATTGAAAGCCTCTTCGGCGTACCGCTCGATCTAGCCGAACGGGATGGATATATTCACGCTTGGTAAGTGACGCTCTGGCACGACTCGACGCCGTTTGCGCGCGAGTCGCGCGGCCTGACCGCTTCACGAATCATATGCATTGCGATGAGTGCTTCGAAGCGGATGAGTTCTTCCAGCACCACACTGCCGCCTCGCTGGCGAATGTCGTGGACCCTCCCGAAACTTTGCCCTTGGCATTCCTCACCGAACAGGCCTTCCGCTTCATGCTCCCGGCGCTGGTCCGGATGCTCGCCAAAGATCCTCAAGCCTCCGACGTTCTGATGCTGATCGAGAATAGGCTGCATATCCTGCTCGGCGAAGAAGCAGCCGCCCTTCATGACGCCCTATACGCGCTGTACGAAAGCCGACAGTCTGACTTTCACGACGGCTTCTATAGCTACGAGACGCTATGGCGAATTTTGGACCGCTTGGACGCGAGGATGTGATCGCTTATGCCGTTCATGCATTAATGGAGAGGAGTGTTCGGCCAAACCTTCGCACCTCACGACCTGGTTGTTATTGCGCTGCTGATTCTGCTGGAAGGCGTACTGTCGATCGACAACGCGCTGGTCTTGGCGCTGCTGGCCAAGCGCCTGCCAAAGCACCAGCAGGCTCGCGCCCTCACCTACGGCCTAGTCGGCGCATTTGTCTTTCGCGTCATCGCCATCGGGACGGCATCCTTCCTCCTCAAGTGGCGGATTGTCAAGCTGATCGGCGGCGGATACCTGCTGTGGATCGCGCTGAAGCACCTGCTGTCCAAGCGCACCGAACACGAGCAGGTGGCTCTCGATCACGAAGATAATCCGATCCTGGTTGACCAAACCACCGGCCGGGAGTTGTCGCCCCAAGAACGCGAAGAACAGGTCAGCGCGCGCGTCACGCTTCCCTTTGATATGCCTAAGCACCCCGGCTTCTGGAGCACGGTGGCCGTCATCGAGATGACAGATATCGCCTTCGCGATCGACTCTATCCTCGCTGCCATCGCCGTCGTCGGCAGTTCCCCGGTGGAGCCGCATCCCAAGTTGTGGGTGGTCATCACCGGCGGCATTCTGGGTGTCATTCTGATGCGAGTGGCTGCGGCGATGTTTATTAAGCTGCTGGAGCGATTCCCGCGCTTTGAAACATCGGCCTACCTGTTGGTGGTCACCATCGGCGCCAAGCTGGTCATCGACTGGGCTGCGAACACAGCCGAGAACCCGCACCGAGTGGATTTTCACGACGCTTCGTCGCTGGCGTTCTGGCTTTTTTGGGCCACTATGGCCATTTGCATCGGTTACGGATTCCTGCCTCAGAGGAAGAAAGCGGCATCCAACTGAGGTCAGTCGGAAGCGTTTGCCAAACTGGAAGAGATGGCACGCATCTTGGAACCAGCCTCCTCCGGGAGCACTGACGAAGGATTGCTTCACTACATCAACCTGAAGCTTTCCGCCCTCGGGCAGCCGACCAGCGATCGCACCTCAAACACAAGGCTCCTCACCATCGCCGGTCCCCTGCTGCGCAACTTCCACCAGAAGGATCATCTGCTGGGCAACCGGCTTTGCCCCGCGGATACACGCATTCAAGCGTTCCTCGACAGCTACCTGAAGAGCGTGGCGCCTAACGGCGCACCGCGCCTGCCTTCTCAAACGTTCGTGCTCGATGTAAAAGGCATGGCGCGTGAAATGTCGCTGCCGGCCGGCGAGCACAGCTTCACATCCCCGATGCTGAAGTCGTACCGGTTGCCGCAGGGCGTTCTCCACAATCCCAAGAGCGATCGCCGTACCACCAAGGGCATCTTCCACATCGTGGAAGGAGGATTGCCGGCGCCTGCCGACAAGGTGCAGGCTACCATTCCCGTATTCGCGGCGCTGTTGAAGGCTGCACTCCAACCGCCCGACGATCTGATGGTGGTCCCGTTCACCTCAAGTCAATCCAAGCAGGCGCATTTATGGGTGTCGCTGCTGCTGCGTCCTCTCGTCTGTCCTGCGACGGGTAAAGACCCGGCCAAGACGATGGAGATCCGCTTCTTCGCTCCGGGAAGCCTGATCAGCAACCTTGATTTCGTGGAAGGAATCTTCGGCAATGGCGGCGACCCATATCTTGCGGAGAACGACGCTGCGCTTGACGTCGAGCATTGGACGGGGCACACGGGCTGCGTCATCGTGGCCCCGCACCTACTCGGTCTCAAGAAGAGGGACCTCGGCTTGCCGCATGTCGACGAAGCCACCGAGGTCCAAAAGCGGAACGGCATGTGCTGGCGCGCCGAGGATGAGCCGTACAACGATGGCAATGCGTTCAAGATCACTTGTCGCGATGAGCGCGGCGTCATGGTCACGCTCATCGCCGACAACTATTACGGCTATTGCAAGAAGGAAGTCAAAACACAGATCAGCTTTGCGGCCAACTTGTACGGAGTGGCCGAAGAAGAGCATGCCGGCGGCGCGATCGCCTTCCCGAGCTACGTGTTGGGCCAGGACTTCTACGGTGAGCGCACCATCCGACTGAAAAAGGCAACCTTCGAAAGCGCGATCAAGCTCCTGGACGGATGCGTCGATCTTCACCCTGAAGGCTACGCCACAGACAAGCGTTATCCGGACATCGTATTCCTTCCCGAAGATGCCGAGTTCAATGTCCGCGAAGGCAGGATCACGTGGACTCGCGAGGGTCGGCAGCGGCAGCTCAACCTTCGGCCCAAGCACGACTACGTGCTGCCGTCCGGCTACAAGATTCGGCTGCAAAAGCAGATGGCGGGAACGGCCTGGCGCCTGATCAGTTCTGTCGCGCATGGGACGCTCTGCCACAAGCCCTGTACGGTATCCGGGGGAGGGAAGTCGGAAATTTCCAAGTCTCTTGCGGCGAATATTCTGCGGGGGTCCGTCATCGTGCGCGACTATCAGCGCGACATGGACCTCGCCGCTGCCGTTCTTGCAAAGGACTACTCGGGTATCTACAGGGAGCCCAAGCCTGAGCGTGCCAGGCGCCCCATTCTGAGCCCCGACCGTTCGCTTGGTTCCGTCATCAAGCTGCTCACGCCTTCCCAGGATTATACGGATGAGCACAACGCCTGGATCCGCTCGCTGCCGCAGACGATTCGCCAACTCGTATTTACCATCAAGCGCTATTACCGCCAGGAGTGGGGCAATGATTGGCGCGAGCACTTCACAGTCGATCACATCAACGGCTATCCCGCGCACGAGCTGAAGTACGAAAACCAGGTGCTGGTTGGGAATTATCTGCGTGTCGGCTACGATCCTGACGGTTCGTGGCGCATCTATAAGCTGCGGCCCGACTTTCATCCCGCCGACAAGGTGCAGGTGGAGGACGACATCACGGCGTCGGTCGTGCTGCCGCGCGAGAGTTTGACTGGCCTCGATCCAAAATACGCGAATGCCAGTCTGAAGCTGGTCAGCAACTGCGAGCGGCTTCTGTTCCAGCGTCCCGACGACGCAATCCATCCGGGCGTGGACAAGCAGGCCGAGGCCGACATTGCCGGACCGGGCGTGTTCCTATCGAACTTCGAGCCGCTTACGGTGGACAAAGCACGCGCTATTGTGGACCACACGGTAGTGTTCGATCGCTTCACCGAACCGATGAAGCGACTGCTGGAGGATTTCATCGCCAAAGGCGAAGGGTTCATCGTGTCGTCCGCGCAGCCGCGCATTGTGGATGGCAAGCCTTCCAAGAACCCGCGCTACCTACAGCTCCGGCCGGATGTCGCGCAGGAACGCGAAACGTACCTGGCCCAGATTGGCGCGCGACTCGATCGGGAGATCCCATGGGGTGAGCCCGTGCACTTCCCGGTGAACGCGGTGCTCGCCGGGCGTCGCAATAATCCGCCGGATCCGAAGATCGACCTGCCGCCGCTCGCGGTGTACAACCCGATTCACTATCAGGAACTGCCCGAGCTGTTCATGGACTTCATTTGCAGTCTGACGGGCAAGTCGCCTTCCACGACGGGCTTCGGCAGCGAAGGCGCACTCACGAAGGGTCCCTTCAACGCTCTGTGGCCGGTGGTCGATCTGAACAATGCGCTGGTCTCGATGATCCTCACCGAATACGCCGGCTTTACCAGTGCGGCCGGCCATGTGGGTCCCAAATATCGCGTGGACCACGACGTCAGCATGTTAACGCCAGAGATCTGGTGCCGCATGCGTGTAGACGAGCGTGACCCGGAATTCCTGAAGGCCAACGACTACCTGGCGAAAGTGGAAGATTTCGTATTCGAAGGCCGCACGGTTCGCGCCAGTCGGCTGGGCTACCGCATCACAGCGCGATTTGCGGAAACCTTCCTCGGACGCATCTTCGAAACACCGGACGCGATCTTCACCGACGAACTGCTTTGCCCCGAACTGCAAGGTCGCGACGTTTACGCCGCAGGCGTAGACAGCATCGTGGAAGCGCAGACGCGTGTGGCGAAGCATTACTTTGAAGATGGTAGCGTCGACGCGGCGTGTCCGCCGTTACGGGCGCTGCTGCACATCATGGCTCAAGGCCACTACGAAGGTAAGGACGAGACGCATCCCGACATTCGAGCCATGTTCACGCGCGATTCGCTGCTGGCCAGCGACTGGTACAAGGACCGGCTCGCGGTTAAGCAGCAGCGTGACATCTCGCTCTGGCGGCGTCACAAGGAAGCGCTGGACGCCTTCCACGCGGAAGGAATTCCGCCGGGCAACGTGGACATCGAAGCACGACTTGCAACGGTTAGCGCTCAATTGCGCCGTGTCTCTTCACCCGAGTACGTTCAAGAACTTACGGGTACCATTGGCGCCGATCCGTTCCACAAGCAATTCTCCGCCATGGCTTAATACTTCTTTTCGCCAAGCGCGGACATCCAAATGGCCAGCGGTGCCGTATTGACCGTTGTACTCGCCCATAAG
>DASQDN010000482.1:0-4422 GCA_035634155.1 Bryobacteraceae bacterium
GATCGGCCACCGCAAGGTTATTCGCCGAAAAGCTCATATTAAGGAACACCGGCGTCGGACCCTTCGCATCCGCTGGCAGATACAACAGCAGGTCCATCTTGGGACCAGTCTTATCCTTCGTGAAATAAATCGTCACCTGCCGTCGAACGGCCTTACCGTCAAACGCAGACCCGGCTTGCTCCACAACTTCGAACGTCATCCCCTCCGGCCGTCCGGGAGCCCGACCGAACCAATGATCTTCAATCAATTTCCGAATCTCGGGCCGGCGCTTGCTACTCCACGTCATCGCATCCTTCACCGCCTGCCCGTTCTTCAGCTTCAAAGCATCGGGCAGCGTATAAGTGCCCGCCTTCGCCTCCGTGTAGTTGACCGGAATGCCGGCCACCACATCAGGAGCCGAGTCCGCAATCTGACCCTGCGCTACACACGCGAACACCAGCACGCCAAGAGCTCTGCACGAAATCATCTGGTAATCCTATCGAACTCTACAGGAAAGATATGCGAACCTGAACGTCATGTGCCGAAGTATCAAAGTGCTCCGACAACCGGATCAACCCGCCACGCGTGAGGACACTACCGCCGCAGCCCTGCAATTCGTCCGCAAGATCAGCGGTTTCAATAAGCCCTCGAAAGTAAACCAGGAAGCCTTCGAACGCGCGGTACGCGAAATCGCCGACGCCAGTGACCGGCTCCTGGCCTCCATCCAGTCCTCAGCGCGACAAGCCACCAGCGTGTAGCTCCGATGCTTCGCCGAGCCTTCCTGCAGTCCGCCCTGGCGCCGCTACTTACCTCCACCTGGCGAGCCTCAGCACCGCCGGCATCCATCACGGAACTGCAAACCATCATGCGCGAGTCCCGTGTGCCCGGAGCAGTCATCGGCGCCGTCCACGACCACAAACTCGCCTGGATCGCACCACTCGGCGTCCTCGAAGCCGGTAAAAGCGAGGCCGTCGACAAGGACACCATCTTCCATGCAGCGAGCCTTTCCAAACAACTGACTGCGCATGCGGCCTTCGCTCTTCGATCGCAAGGAAAGCTCGACTTTGACCGCCCCCTCGTCGAGTACGTCGACGACCTCCGCCACCCGCAGGCCCGCCTCGTTACCGCACGCCAAGTCCTCAGCCATTCCTCGGGGCTCCCCAACTGGCGATACGCCGATGGGTACAGGCCTGCGCCCGAACTCGCGCCCGCCTTCGCCCCCGGATCGCGCTACAAGTATTCAGGCGAAGGCTACTTCTACCTGCAGCGCGTAATGGAACGTGTATCGAACACTGGCTTCGAACAACTAATGCAGGAGCTTGTGATCAAGCCGCTGGGCATGAGTTCCACAACTTTCATCTGGGACCCGCAGACAACAGCCCGCACGGCCAAAGCACATGGCAAGCGTGGCGAAATCGGCCGCGAAGGCGACCGTGCGGCCGCCGCCCTTCGCCGGTATGCGGCAGCCTCGAACAAACCCGTGGCCGCACTCAAATATGAGGAATACTCGCGAGCCTTCAGCGGCGACGATACACCCGTGCTTCCAAACGGCCTCCGCCCAAACGCGGCCGCCAGCCTCGTCACCTCAGCTTCTGACTATGCGCAATTCTTGTCCGCGGCCCTGCGCAATGCGGAGCTTGGCAAGCAGCAGTTCAACATCAACGAGTCCCTGGCATGGGGACTCGGCTGGGCTATCGAACGTGCGTCCGGCAAGATGTATCTATTTCAGTGGGGGGATAACCCGGGCTTTAAGAACTTCGTCCTGGCCGAGCCTTCCACCGGAAGCGCGATCTTTGTCTTCACCAACGGAGACGCCGGGCGTCGCGTGTACGAACACGTAATTATCAAAGCCACCGGCCACGATCACCCAGCCTTCGCATGGCTATAACTGCCATCCGCCACCCAACGAGCGATAAAGCTGAACCACACTCAGCCGCTCGGCCAATCGCAACTGCGCCAACCCCAGCTCGCCCGTGAACAGGTTGCGCTGCGCGTCCAGCACCTGCAGATAACTGTCGAGCCCGCCGCGGTAGCGAAGCGTCGACAGCCGAACCGTCTCTTCCAGCGCTCGCACTAACTGCTCCTGTTCCGCACGCTGTGACCGCGTACGCGAATAACCCACAAGAGCATCGGAAACCTCACGCAGCCCGTTGTAAATCGACTGCTCGTAAGTCACCAGCAACTCGCGCTGCTGCGCCTCGGTCAGCCGCACCTGACTGCGAATCTGCCCGGCGCGAAAGATCGGCAGGATCGCCGCAGGCGCCAGCGAATACACCCGAGCCGGAGAAGACGCAATCTGCGTCAGTGCGCGACTCTGCCCGCCGGCAAAAGCGTTCAACGAAATCTGCGGAAAGAACAACGCGCGCGCCGCCCCGATCTCCGCGTTCGCCGCAATCAGATTCTGTTCCGCCGCCCGAATATCGGGCCGGCGTTCAAGCAGCGACGACGGAAGCCCCGCGGGAAATTCAGCCGGCAGTGGCACTTGGTCAAGCCGCTGCCCCCGAGGCTGCGCCGAAGGCGCGCTGCCCAGCAAATAGCTCAACAGATTCTCCGTCTGGGCAATGCCGCGCTCCACCGCTTCCACCTGCGTGGCAGTCGTCCGAATCAACTGCTCCGCCTGCCGCACATCGAGCCCGGAAGCCGCGCCCTGGTCGCGCCGCAACTGCACAATCCGCAAGCTCTCGGCCGCCGCATCGCGTGTCTTGCGGCTGATCTCAAGCTCCAGCTCGTACTCAAGCAACTGGAAATACGCATTGGTCACGTCAGCAATCAACGCCACAGTCACCGCGCGCCGTCCTTCTTCACTCGCTAAATACCGCGCCCGAGCCGCCTCGGTGAGCCGTCGCAAACGCCCCCACAAATCTACTTCCCAACTCAACGCCGCCCCAAGCTGCGTGAACGTCGCGCTCAGATTCGTCCCCACCGGTACGAATCGAAGAGCGCCAAGTGAGGATTGCCGGGCAGCCGTGAACTGCGCCTGCGCATCCACAAACGGAAACTGATCCGCTCTCGTGATGCCAAGCTGCGCCCGCGCCTGCTGCACCCGCTCGGCTGCAATCCGAGCATCGAAGTTGCGCTCCAAGGCCGTGCGAATCAGACCGTTCAAGGTCTCGTCGCCAAACAATGCGTCCCACTTGGTATCCGCCAGCGATGCCTGCGCAGCCGTCGTCTCCGCCGCGCCCCTGAATGTATCGGGAACCGCGACCTGTGGCCGCTTGTAATTCGGCCCCACCGCGCATCCCGCGAGCACCACCGCCATCAACGCCACTACAAATCGACTTGTCATTGCGCTGGCTCCGGCGCCGGCGCTGAACTCATTGCCGGCCTGCGCCTTTCCACAAACTCCTGGATGACCACATACAGCACGGGCACGATAAATATAGTCAACAGCGTCGCCGAGATCATGCCGCTGAACACCGCCGTACCCAGCGCCCGCCGCGCGCCCGAACTGGCGCCCGTTGCGATCACCAGCGGCAGCACGCCGAGAATGAACGCGAACGAAGTCATCAGAATCGGCCGCAGTCGCAGCCGAGCCGCCTCCGTAGCAGCCTGCCTCGGCGAATCGCCATGATCGCGCCGCTCCTTCGCAAACTCGACAATCAGAATTGCGTTCTTCGCCGATAGCCCGATCAGCGTCACAATGCCGATCTGCGTGTAGATATCGTACGGATACGCCCGCATCCACACGCCCAGCAGCGCGCCAAAAATACCCAGCGGCAGCGCGAACAGCACTGCCAGCGGCACTGACCAGCTTTCATACAGCGCCGCAAGGAAAAGGAACACCAGCACCGCTGCGAATCCGAAGATCGCGCCTTCGTTGCCTTGCGCCTGCTGCTCCTGATACGTCGTGCCCGTCCACTCGAAATCAAACCCGGCCGGCAGCGTAGCGCGAGCCACTTCGGCCATGGCCGCGGACGCTTCGCCGCTCGAAAAGCCCGGAGCAGGTCCGCCGAGAATCTGAATCGCGCGAAACCGGTTGTACCGATAAATCACATCCGGCCCGGTTGACGGCTCAATCGTTGCCAGCGTCGACAACGGCGCCATCTCACCAGCCGAGTTCCGCACATAGAAACGCCTCACGTCCGTTGGGTCGTTGCGATACGAAGGCTCCGCCTGAACCAGCACTTGCCACACACGCCCGAACAGGTTGAAGTCATTCACATACAAGCCGCCAAGAAATGTCTGCAGCGTGCTGTAAGCATCCGTCAACGACACACCAAGCGTTTGCAGCTTATCGTTATTCATCGATACCGCATACGTCGGCACACTCGGACGGAACGTGCTGATAACGTTCGCGAGCTCCGGCCGCTGACGAGCCGCATTCACCAGCGCATCGGCAGCGTTCGCCAATCCTGCAACATCGCCCCCCGCGCGATCTTCCAGCATGAACTGAAATCCGCCCGTCGGACTCAAACCAAGAATGGGCGGCAAACCGAACGCAAA
>DASQDN010000483.1:0-5790 GCA_035634155.1 Bryobacteraceae bacterium
GGATGACGAGCACCACCGCCTCGCCGAGTGTCTTGACCACCTCGGTTATGGAGGCGCGGACGAAGTCTGTCGTGTCATAAACCATCGTGTAACGAACGCCATTGGGGAACGAATGGGACAGCGCATCCATCTCAGCTCTGACGTTGCGGGTCACATCAACTGCATTCGATCCCGGCAACTGGTAGACGAGCATCAGCACTGCCTCTTTGCGATCGAATCTCGTGAAGGTCGAGTAGTCGAACGCGCCGAGTTCAACACGCGCCACATCGCGAATGCGAACCGCGGAGCCGTCAGAGTTCGAGCGCAGGATGATGTTTTGGAACGAATCGGGATCTTTTAGCCGGCCCTCGGCGCGGATGGTGTATTCGACTTCCTGCCCTTTTGGCGCAGGCGACTGCCCGATCCGTCCCGCGGCCGCCTGCACGTTCTGCTCGCGAAGGGCCGCCACAATGTCCGTCGTGGTCAAGCCGAGCTTGTAAATGGCGTCGGGTTTGAGCCACACGCGCATCCCGTATTCGCGGTCGCCGGGTAATTGAACGTCCCCGACACCGTTGATTCGCGCAAGCTTGTCGCGGATGTTGATTTTCGTGTAGTTAGAAAGGAACAGATTGTCATATGCGCGGTCCGGTGACTCGAGAGCGATTACCAGCAGCAGCGATGTCGACTGTTTACGGACATTGATGCCTTGTCTCCTGACTTCCTCCGGCAACTGAGGCTCGGCGAGTGCCACACGGTTCTGTACCTGTACGGCCGCAATATCCAGGTCCGTTCCCACATCGAACGTGACGGTGATGGTCAGACGTCCATCATTGGTGCATTTGGAGTCGAAGTACAGCATGTTCTCGACACCGTTTAACTGCTGCTCGATGGGTGATGCGACGGTCTGCTCCACCACCTCGGCGCTGGCACCTAGGTACTGCGCTGTGACGCGGACTGTGGGAGGCGTGATCTCGGGGTACCGTGCAACGGGCAGCCTGAGTAGCGTCACAACGCCCAGGAGGGTCATCAGGACCGATAGAACCGTCGCAAATACTGGACGGTCAATAAAGAACTTCGAGATCATACGGATTTCTCCCTGCGCGCTACCGTAACTCTTTGCCGTCAGCCGTCCGTGGCGCCACTTGCGATCCCGGGGTCGCCTTCTGCAGCCCGTCCAGGATCACTCTGTCGCCGGCGCTCAGACCCTGCTCGACAACCCACGACGCCCCAACCCGCTCCGAGGCTGTGATTGTGCGCTGCACTACGCGATTGTTTTCATCCACCAGTAGCACGAATCGGATGCCCTGTTGCTCCACAACTGCGCGCTGGGGTACGAGATACACTCCGTCCTTCGTTCCGGTGCGCATTCGCACGCGACTGAACTGTCCGGGCAAGAGGATTCGATCTCGATTGGGGAATGCGGCAATCAGCTTCAAGGTTCCAGTTTTGACGTCCACTGCGCGGTCCGCGTAGCGAAACTGGCCGGGCTGTGGATAAACGGAACCGTCCGCCAGGATCAGTTCGAGCGGAACGGAAGCCGACGCCTCCCGTGTATGTGCGAGTCGACCCTTTCGATACTCGAGATGATCTTGTTCCGTTACGGTGAACTCGACGTAAATCGGATCCAGTGGGCTGATCAGGGTCAGTGGCTCCGGCGAGCTTGCCGAGGCAAGTCCTCCGACTTGAATCTTCGTTTCCCCAATTCGTCCCGCCGTAGGCGAGCGGATCTCCGTGAATTCCAAGTTGAGTTCTGCATTTCGTAGCGCCGCCCGTGCCGCTGCCACGAGCGCTTCCGACTGTGCGATGTTAGCAGTCTGTGTTAGCTTCAACTGCTGCAAGTTCGCCCGGCGTGCGCCGTGTGCGCTTCGTGCTACACGCTCGTTCGCGTTGACCGTGTCGAGATCCTGGGCGGGCAACGCCTTTTCGGTCACCAATGGGGTTACGCGCGCGACATCCTGCTCCGCCTTGATCAAGGTAGCCTCGGCCTCGGCCAGTTCCGCTTGGGCTCGCAGAACATCGACTCCTTCTCGCGCAAACGTCAATTGCGCTTCGGCCCGTGCTAGTTCTGCCTGCGTTCGTTGGACTTCGGTCCGATACGTCCGCTGATCGATGACATAGAGGAGCTGACCTTTTGTAACCTGGTCGCCGGGCCGGAACAGCCACTGGTCGATATATCCGTTAACTCGCGAATTGACTTGTACGGTGTCGAGCGCAAAGGTGGCGCCGATAAACTCCTGGACGATCGGTACGCTCGTTGGGGAAGCGGCGAAGACCGTGACCGCGGACGGGGGAGAGCTTGGCTTCGCGTGGGCTACTTGATCACGATCGTCGTACGAGCCGTAGATGAACGATGCTGCTAATGCGGTCGACACCACGAAGATCGAGATTGTCCGGGTCGAGACCGACGGGATCCTCATTCAGCTCCTCCTGTCGTGAAGAAATTCGTCAACATTTGCGCTCGCCAGGCCCGGTTGGCGTGTTTCACCACCAGGTGCTCAGCGCGAATGCGTTCCTTGTACGTCACGGCACGCCGAATGCCTATCGCAATTCCATTCAGAATCACGGTATTCGGGTGACGCTGTCGCTGGGTTGACTACATTTCGACACCGACGTCCGACAGTGGCTCTTTCGCGCTGCAAAGTCCTGTGACCGATTGCCCTCGAACAGGTCGTGCGCTCCGATCTGTACGCGCGATGCGGACTTGGCCGCAGATTTGCAGTTATCGACCGGAGAATGCCAAGGTAAGGAGCACGAGATGCATGCAAACAAAGCCACGCACGATCCCGATTCGCGCGCGGGCAACAGTGGGCCTATTCGCACCGAGCGGCATCGCGGTACGCACCGCGTCCTCATTCTTGGCGGCGGCTTCGGAGGCTTGCTGGCTACGAAGGCGCTCCGCCGAGCGCCCGTTGAGGTGACGCTTGTCGATAAGCGCAACTTCCATCTGTTTCAGCCGCTGCTTTATCAAGTCGCAACCGGCTCGCTGGCTCCTGGACAGGTGGCAGCGCCACTTCGCGGAATCCTTCGGCATCAGAAGAACGTCAGCGTGCTGCTTGGCGAAGCCGTAGACGTCGATCCCGCAGGGGGATCCGTGCTCCTCGCCGATGGAGACCGTATCGAGTACGATTCGCTGATCGTAGCCACCGGTTCGCAATCCTCGTACTCCGGATACGACCAGTGGCGGCAGTGGGCTCCCAGCCTCAAGAGCATGGAGGAAGCGACCGCGATCCGCCACAAGATTCTCTATGCGTTCGAGGCAGCCGAGCGTGCAAAGACTTCGGACGAGCGGCGCGCTTGGCTTACATTCACTGTCGTGGGCGCTGGAGCCACGGGTGTTGAACTGGCCGGGGCTGTCGCCGAGATCGCGACACGCACCCTCCGCGACGAGTTTCGCTCCATCCGGCCTGAACAGGCGCAGATCTTCCTCCTGAACAGATCTTCACGTGTGCTTGCGAGTTATCCTGAACGACTGTCTGAAGACGCGGAACGGGCCCTGACCCGTCTCGGCGTTCGCGTGCGAAACGAGACACGGGTCATGGACATCGATGGGGAAGGCGTTAGGTTTCAGTTGCCGGACGGGACAGAGTCTCGGATTGCGACGCGGACGGTCCTATGGGCCGGAGGAGTGATGCCATCGGACTTCACTCGAACGCTTGCTTCCAGAATCGGAGCGGTGCTGGAGGGAGCCGGTCGCATCCGCGTCAATGCCGATCTAACGGCCCCAGGGTACGAGAACATCTATCTGGCTGGTGACATCGCGCTCGCACACGGGCTCGATGGCGCACCGCTGCCCGGAGTCTGTCAAGTTGCGATGCAGCAAGGTGTGTACGCGGCCCGCACGATCGTTGGGCGGCTGAACGGACGCTCCCCTTCGAAGCCTTTTCACTATTTCAACAAAGGGGACATGGCGGTCATCGGGCGAGGCGCTGCTGTGGCCAACATCTTCGGACTCCAATTGTCTGGATCGCGCGCCTGGCTGATTTGGTTGTTCGTCCACTTGATGTATCTGGTCAACTTCCAGAACCGTGTACTGGTATTCGTCCAATGGGGTTTTCAGTACCTGACGTTTAGCCGGGCCCAGCGGCTCATCACCGGCAATAGGACGTGCCCGACGCAGACGGACGACTTCTGAAGCTTGGTATAGAGACGCACACGGAAGGCCAAGCGGCGCCGCAGGATAACTCGAAAGTGGTATCGGGGATCCCCCAATTCGGGGGCTGCCGCAGGACGCGACGGTGAGCTAACGTAGAGCATGCCCTCCAGCTATCGCGGGTGCGGATGCTGGAGCATTGCCCTTTGCAACGTGGCCGTACTTGCAACAGGGTGCTCCGCCCGTCCGGAGAACGCCGTCGAGGCGCACATAGAGTTCACGAGAGTTCCGGAGGCCCGGCTTGGGGGGCCAGCCGCCATGGACACCATTGAGGGACGTGCCATGGGCGCGCGGCCCGCGCACCGAGTGGTGCTTTATGCCAAGAGTGATGTGTGGTGGGTGCAGCCATTCTCGGCCAATCCATTTACGCCGGTGGATTCTAAGGCTCATTGGAAGAGCGCAACGCACTTCGGAACGGAGTACGCTGCCCTGCTTGTCGATCGCGGCTTCTCTCCACCCGCGAACATTGCCGAACTGCCGCCTCAAGGCGGGCCAGTCATAGCCGTCGGCCGGGTGAAAGGTCGCGGATACAAAGACCCCGAGAGTCTGAAGGGTTTGCGATTCAGCGGTTTCGATTGGGACGTCCGGTACCAGCCGAGTGACCGTGGCGGCGGCATGAACGACTATGACCCTGCCAATGCTTGGCTCGATGACCGGGGCCGCCTTCATCTGCGGATCACGAAAGGTCCAAAGGGTTGGCGGTGCTCGGAAATCCGGATGAAGGATCCGCTTGGGTATGGCACATATTCGTTTACGATCGCTGACGTTGGGCACCTGGAACCTGCGGCTGTTCTCGGGATCTACACCTATGACCCCACGGCGCAGCGTCAGAACTATCGAGAAATGAACATCGAGTTCAGCCGCTGGGGTGACGCTCTGAACAAGACTGCACAATTCGCCATTCAGCCTTACTACATATCCGCCAATGTTGTCCGCTTCAATGTGCCTCCAGGGAAGCTGAAGCATTCGCTGCACTGGGCTCCCGGACGGGCCGACTTCAGAACGGTGCACGCCGCCGGAGGCGGCCCTTCAGTGGCGGACTACTCGTTTACTTCAGGTGTGCCATCGCCGGGAGAGGAGTCCATATACATCGCTCTTTACGCCTACGGAAGAGCTCGAGCCCCTCTGAGACGAGAGACCGAGGTAGTGGTTGAGCGATTCGACTACATCCCGTAGGGTGTCGCTGCTCCTTTCTCTTCTGGTCGCATTGCCCGCGTTGTGCTTCGGGCTCGAGTCCGGAAACCTGATCACCGGTCGCATTCGGGATCGGTGGGGGCCGGAAAGTGGATTCCCGCCGGGCCCTGTTTATGCGATTTCACAGGCCAAGGATGGATATCTTTGGATCGGAACCGAACAAGGGTTGGTGCGCTTCGATGGGCAGAGCTTTCGCTTGACCGGGAACTCTGACCCAGATCAGCCGATTCGCCCGGTAATTGGCCTGACACCTGTAGCCAATGGAGACCTTTGGGTGCGACCGCGCCGTCCATCGCTCCTGCGATTTCGCCGTGGCACGTTCGACAACCCTATGGCGGCGTTTGGCCGGCCAAAGGCTACGGTGGCCGCGGCCAGCCAAACTTCCGACGGCGCTTTACTCGTGTGGATCCTGAAAGGAGAGCCTACGGCCGCAGTTCTCAAGGGAGAGCGCTTTGAGACGATTTCTG
>DASQDN010000484.1:0-9385 GCA_035634155.1 Bryobacteraceae bacterium
GACGCTCACAATGCTGGTGGACCCGCGCGCCGGCGTGCATGCGACCACCGGTATCCTGCCCGTCGAGGAACTGACTATCCCGACTGAGCAGGATGCAGCAGCCATGAGCACTCTGGCAATGACATTCTTCACTAACCCCGTGCTGATGGAGAAACAAGGCCTCATCGTTCCGCTGCCCGCCGAGTCAGGCTATGACTGGTCCTGGATCAACCCCAGTGGACCTCCGCCCGTTCCGCTCCAGCCCAATCAGGGAACAGAGTTTGCTGTCTTCGACTACACGCCGCAAACCGTGCTCGAAGGATGGCTGCAGCTAACGCCGGCTCTCGCCAAGATCAAGAAGAGTTAACCGAATGCCATTCTTGGATAGTGATCCCCTTTCGCTGTCGGTGACGAATGCCGCGGCCAAGAATCAGCCGATTGTTTATGTGGGTGAGTCGGCCACCCTCACAGTCACTCTCACAAACAATACCGGCTCGGCTATCCCGCTTACGACCGGTCAGCAAGCCTCGACTCTTGAGGTGTTTCTGCCGACCTTCTATACCTGGTCGCAGGTGCAGCAGATGACACTAGCGGTCACCGATTGGAAGCCTGCGCAGGATGCACAGGATCAGTCCTGGATGCTCACCTATACGGGGGCGGAGACGAAGTGGCAGAACGGCGCATCCATCGCCATCACCATCTCCAACGCGCTGTGCTCGAATCAACCCACGACTGACGCTATCCAAGTGAACCCGTCGAATCTCGGGGCGGGTGTTCCTCTCCAGGTATCCACCCCAATAAGCCTCGCGAACCCGCCGCAGCCTGGTAACGCGACGCTGTCCGATACCTTATACCCATCTCTCAATAGTCAGGGAACCGTCTTCGTCTCGCCCACCAACGATCCGTTGCCGAATACTCTATTCCTCAATTTCAAGAACACAGGCAAGGACCCCATCTACAACGGAACGCAAATGTGGACGGGAACGCCGCAGGTGAAGATCTCGTTTGTCTACGGGCGCACAGCCGGCGCTCTGGCGCCCAACGACGACCCGACCTCACCCCCGATCGGATCGGCCTGGAATATCAAGGCAGCAGTGAATGTCGGAACGGGGTGGCAGCCGCTCCCGCCAGCGGTGTCAGGTCAATCACCGCCCGTCTGGGTGCTGAAACCGACGAACACGAACAAGCAGATCATCGGCACTGGTGAGAACGCCAACGTCACCTTTGCGTTCTCTAACATCGTCTCGTTCACTCCCCCGGGACACACGCAGATGACGGTGCTGTTCACAGGCTTTCAGCAGACGGAGACCAAGGCCTACGACGATCAAACCTTCGTCGTCGACATATCCAAGCAATCGGCGCCGCCCACGCGAGGACTAGTTAACTTCTTCAGTCCAACCCCCGAGTACACTGTCTACAGTCCCACAGATCCGGTCACTGTCGATCTTCAGTGGGCGATGTTCGATGTCCCGGCAGTGACGTTATTGACAAGCTTCCCGGGCATCGACCGCGTTCCCATCAAGTATCCAAACTTCACCCCGGTCGCGTACGACAGCACATCCATTACAATTCCGGGAGTTACCCAGAGTGGTCCTGTAGTGTTTACCCTGCAAGCATTCGACGCGGTCGGCAACTACCTCAACAGCATGCAGTTCGTTGCATACATCCAGGCGAACGTATTCGTCGACCCCCGCGACAGTCAGGTGTATCCTGCCATCCTTGCGGGAAAAACTCTCTGGATGGCGCAGAACCTGAACTTCGACGCTGCTGACTCTCACTGCTACAACGACGACGGAGATAACGCCCCGCAGTACGGCAGGCTGTATTCCGCGACCGCCGCACAACAAGTTCCTGCCGGCTGGCGCCTGCCCACACAGGCCGATTGGCTGGCCCTCATCAATCTCTACGGTACGCCGCAGCAGGCCTACACCGCCTTAATCGCCGGCGGACCATCGAAGTTCAATGCGCAGCTAGGTGGGATGCGCGACAACGTTGGCACGTACACGGATCTGACCAGCTTCGGCTATTACTGGACGGCGAGCGAAGGGTCGAGCTCCGATCAGCAGATGTACGTACAGTTCGATGGCTCTCACGGCGCTGTTAGTACCGGCGCCTCGTATCCGGACAGCTTCTACGTGTCAGTGCGGTACGTACGGGATCTGTGATGCCGACTCTCTGTCTGTGCATGATCGCTCGCAATGAGCAGCATGTCATCGAGCGCGCCCTTCGCTCGGTCAAGCATTTCGTTGATTATTGGATCGTTTGTGATACCGGATCTGTGGATGCCACTCCGGTCATCGTTCTCAACACGATGTCCGGTGTCCCAGGCGAGTTGCACCACATGGACTGGGTGAACTTCGGACATAACCGCGGGGAAGCTGTACGGTTGGCTCGCGAGAAGGCCGACTATGTCCTCATCATGGATGCCGACATGATCGCCAACGTTCATGCGCCTTTCAAGCACAAGCTGACCGCCGACGGCTACGAGATCGGCTACGACGGCGATGTTGACTATTCGCAACTGATGCTGGTCTCATCCCGGCATCAGTGGAGTTACGTCGGCGCAACCCATGAATACATCCACGCGCCCGGCGCCGATAACCGCGAACGCCTTCCCGAACTGACGCTGACGCACTTCTGCGATGGCGCCATGCGAGCCGACAAGTTTCAGCGCGATGTAGCGATGCTTACCCAGGCCATAGAACGCGACCCAACTGATCCCAGAACCACGTTCTATCTCGCCCAATCGCAATGCGACCTCGGCAACCTTCCTGTGGCGCTCGAGTGGTACACCAAACGCACGCTTCTAGAGGGATGGGAGGAGGAGCGATGGTACGCCATGTACAAAGCCGCCCAAGTGCGGCACGCTCTGGGCCATGACTGGTTTCGGGTGGAAGAAGCGTATCTGGCGGCGTATCGCACGCGACCCAGTCGTGTGGAGCCCCTGTACGAAGTGGTGAAACACTACCGTGAATGTGAAGACTACACCGCCGGTTACCATTTCGCTTCGCTGGCCGGCCTGCATGCGCCATACCCGTCGGATTATCTCTTCATCGACAAGCCGATTCATCGTCATCTGTTTCCGCTGGAGCTAGGCGTGTGCGCCTACGGGACCGGACGTGTTTCGGAGGCAATCGAGGCGTTCAATCTGGTGCTCCGCAATGCTCCTACGGAAGGCTGGATCACCGCCTCCGCGATTCGCGGAAGAACAATGGCTCTTGACGACATGCCGCCGATGGAGCACACGCGACACGCCGCGGCGCGCCCGAATCGCCTAACCGTACTGGTGCCGTTTCACAATCCCGGCGAGGCCTTGAAGCGCTGTGTACAATCTTTATCGGAACAGGACTACGATAACTTTGCAGTCATCTTCATGGATGACGCGTCCACCGATGACAGCCGCCGCCATATTCCCGATCATCACCCCAATTGGCGGGTTCTGCGGAATGATTCGCGCCGCGGTCTCGCCAGGAATCTCCGGGACGTCATCGAACAGTGCTGCCGCCCCGATGACGTAATCGTATGCCTCGATGGCGACGACTCCCTCGCATGCTCGGACGCACTCTCGCACGTTGACCGCACTTATCGTGAGCATGATTGCTGGGTTGCCTACAGTCAGTTTCAATTTGCAAACGGCGACTACGGATTCTCTCAGCCATTCGCTTCTGCCGATGACTTTCGCACCCTTCGCGCTTACTTCCGAACCTCACACCTCCGCACCTTCCGGGCAGGTCTTTTTCAACGCATAGCCGAACAGGATCCGCACTTCAGTTGCCTCCAGGACGAAAACGGCATCTGGTTGGACTCCGCTGTTGATGCGGGGCTGATGTTTCCTTTGCTGGAGATGGCCGGCTTTGAACGGGTCCGCTACATCGACAAGATCCTTTATGTCTACAGCGACGAGAACCCTGGCAACATCCATCGCACGGGACGGGATCGTCAGATCGCCAACTTTCAACAACTCAGCGCCCGAAAACCCTTCCGCCCCATCGACCACTATATTGCTCCCGCGCCATGTCAAATATGAGCGAATGGACTGATATCGCGCGACTCCTCGGTCATGAGCCGCAACTGCTCGACACCCACTCCGGGACCTGTACATTCATCACCGCGGCGACACTCGAGCAAGCAAAGACGCTGATCAGTCGCGCGACGCCGCAGCAGCGCGCAGACCGGCAGCGAAATTTCTTCAACCCGCCGATCGCAGCCCGGCGCCGGCTAGGTCAGGGAATGCATGATCGCGCCGAGTCCATACTGTTCGGTGACGGCGCGATGGAGCAAGCCGACAAAGCTCTGCTTCCCAAACGTCTGCCGGTCCACATCAAAGCCGTATCCATTGCCGAACGAACGGTAGGTCCGAACGAAACATGGGACCTCAGCGTTCGAGGACATGTGTGGGGTGTGGATGACCTGGAGGATCTGTCGGTGGTGGTCAACGTCGGCACACTTCGTTTGGAACCCGGCGCCCGCGTGATTGTTCAGGGCAACGTCTTCTCGCTTCTATGCCAGGAACTGATCTCCGACGGCGGTGAGATTGCGATCCTGCCGACCCCCTTTTCAGTGGACGTCGGTCGCGGACCGATCGACGGTAGATGCGGAACGCGAGGATCCGACGGTGAGCGTGGAGCCGACGGTCGGGCGGTCGTGCTTCAATCGACGCTCCTAGGCTACCTCCCGCTAGACGATGTCCAGCAGCATGAGCTGCATGGTCAAACGGGAGCCGCCGGCAGTGACGGCCAACGGGGAACCGATGGACGCAACGGCGGCATGTGCAAACTCGCCGAGATCGTGTTGCGAAAACTCGATGGGCGCCTCACCGTGTTCGCGCAAGCCGGAAGCGGCGGGCGCGGAGGATGTGGAGGAGCCGGTGGCGCCGGCGGCGACGGTGGAGGCGGAGCCGCGGGATCGAAAGCCATAGCCGCCCCACTATTAGGCGGCAGCGGCGGAACAGGAGGAAACGGCGGAGCCGGCGGCCGTGGAGGTCACGGCGGAAGCGGCGGCCTCGCTTCGAATATCTACATCAACGTTCCCGCTATCGACGAGTCAAAGATCACGTGTATTGCCCTGCCTTCGCAGCCTGGCACTGGGGGATGCGGGGGCAAAGGTGGTCCCGGGGGCGCAGCAGGTTTAGGCGGGCCGAGCCCCATTCCGTACGCGCCAGGCCGCCAGGGAACAGCGGGCCAGCAGGGCTCGGAAGGTCGCAAGGGAATGGATGGACGTTCCAGGCCCGCGCCATGGATTTTTATCAACGAAGAACCTGTCGAGGAGACAAGCTATGCCAACAAAGCTCAACTTCTATCAGCGCGCTGAGAAGCTGGGGCATTCCGCCGAACGACTGAAAGCGGGTGAAGTCGTTCGGTCCACCATCACCATTTCCGACATCGATGCCTTCAAGAGCTTCCTCGACGAGGGACTCACACAGAACGAAGCAGAGGAGTTGGCGCAAACTCTTTTCGGCGACGTGCCTGTCACCGATCCCGGCAAGGACTCTTCCGCCGGCGGCATACTGCGCCGTGTTGAGGCATTCCTCTACGGATCCGCGCCGCTTGACGATAGAGATCGCGAACGAACGAAGTCTCTGTTTCCAGTGACGGTCGACGCCACCTCCGCACTCAATGGCACGGTAAATACGCCCCAGCCGCTCGGTACCGGCGGGACGATGGCTTACGTCAACTACGGAACCTTAACTCTTGAGAACGGCGGATACTTCATCATCTACAACAAGCCGCTGACATTCGTGGTGGACACTCTTATTCGTAACGGAGGCGGAGCCAACCAGTTCTTCGACATTAATGTATTCGGAGCGACCGGGGCTACCGGCCCAACCGGAGGCGCAGGCGGAGTGGGCGGATCGGGAACCAATGGCGCTAAAGGCACCTGTTCGAGTCCAGGTGTTGCAGGCAATTCCGGTCAAACCGGCAACACCGGAAGCGCCGGACCGACAGGAGGAAATGGGTTCACCGGATCAGACGGGGCTCCGAGCATGCTTGCGAACATTACCATCACCACAGCCATAACGGGTACGTCGCCGACCCTAAGTATCGCAACGCGATCGGGGACTGGCGGCGCTGGTGGCGTGGGCGGCGCAGGCGGTGTCGGTGGGCAAGGCGGCAGGGGCGGCGACGGAGAGACATGCGGCTGTGAAGGAACCAACGGAGGCAATGGCGGGCCGGGTGGACCGGGCGGCACTGGTGGCGTTGGAGGCGCTGGAGGAAATGGAGTGGACTTCGCCGCGAACATCAGCGTTGTCGTTCCGATAGGACAAATCCCGAACGTGATGGGATTCACCTCCACCGCTCCTTTCGGAACCGGAGGAACAGGAGGAACCGGCGGCACGGGCGGAACTGGCGGGAATGGCGGCGGTAGCGGCGGAGCCAGCGGTTGTCCGAATCACGGTGGTGGCTCCGATGGTGGGTCCGGCGGCACCGGCGCCCGCGGCGCCAACGGGAACAATGGAACCATCAAAGGCAATCCCGCGCAGATCATCGTAAAGCAGGCCTGACCTGACACCACGGCGTGATCGCACGCGATTCACCTGCGATCACGCTGTGGATACGGCGATCTATGTCCCGCTCCTTCAATCGTCCGCCGAATGCAGCGTCGCCGCTAACGAACGTCACTCGCGCGAACTCGAAACGAGAGCGTCAACGGCTTTGCCGGCTGCAGCGTGTAGCCGTCGACCGTAGCACTGCGGCCAGGGAAAGACGCGCAAACCAAACCGTACGCGCGCAGGCACCACTGATACGGAACACCCACGTTACTAGGCGCCGGTGTAGCGCAGCTTTCTTCCCGCCGTAAACCGCCTCGAGTTCTGCCCATCGTCTCGGACGCAGATCCTCATCCTTGTCATAACCTCGTCATCCGCACGAAGCACCGTGCCCTCCCGAGCCGCGAACCGCGCGCTGAACCCGCCGTAGCTTTTACCTTCTCCGTCGAACCGTGGAGTGTCACCGACCACCGCACGGCCTCCAGCGTCACTTCCACAGTCATTCGCACGCGCTCACGAACAACACCTTTGCCATCGGCCTGCCACACGCTTCGTGACTCGAGCCGCGCCTGCTTCTCATCCGCATTCACAACCGGCGATCCATCTGGTCGATCGCGGGCCGTCATCTTCATCCAATGATCGAAGGTTTGACGCTCGACTTCCACCACCGGCCATGCCCGGAAGATACCTCGATGGTGCCAGGGACTGAAACACATCCGACGTCTGCCTGCCGTCCTTCCATAGATAAGCGTCGCCGAGAGTCACCGCTTGCTTCGGAAACGGATCCTGCAAATACCACGGAGCCAGATCGACCAGGTGACACATCCAAAGCCCTGCCATGCCGCTGGTGGTATCTCGGAACAACTGCCACTCGCGCAGCTTGCGCGCATCGAAGGGTCCCTTGATCCGCCCGCCGAACTGAAGCGCTTCCCAATCCACGCCCGCATGAATCGCCTTCGCGGCGCCAATAAACTCGGGTGTGCTGCGCCGTTGAGTGCCCACCTGCACCACCTGTTTGCTGCGCTTCACTGCTCCCCAAGCCATCTTGCCGGCCTGAAAATCCACAACGAACGGCTTCTCCACGTACACGTCCTTGCCGGCCGCCACCGCATCGGCCAGAATGCGAGCATGCGTCGAATCGGGAGTAGCGATGATCACAGCATCCACGTCCTTCATCGCCGAGCAGCTCCTGGTAGCGCGTGGTCTGCTTCGGTTCCGCGCCGAATGCTTGGGTGATCGCAGCGGAACGCTGCTCTCGGTTTACGCGCCAGCCATCGCAAACTGCCGTAATCGCGGCGTTCTCATTCGCCTTGACAAGCTCTTCCAGCAAGTCGCGCGACCGTCCACCGCACCCGATCAGGCCGATGCGCGCGAGCGCTGCCAGCCCTGCGCGACGGCAGCGGAGACGGCGGCGGTCACGAACGCCCGACGCGCAATGTTCATAAGAACGGTTTTCTGTCTACCGTTCTTATTCCACGTAAGGGGTTAGCGTTTCCGCTCCTTTGGGAGCTTCTTGTTCAACACCGATCGCACGTAGTCATAGCGCGAGCCGGGCATCAGGATTCGCCCATTCTCCAGACACACCCAATCGGGTCCCGCGTCGGGATCTTTGCTGGCGATCGAGAGTTCGGACTTTTCCAGGGTGGGACCTTCATCATAAGGAAAGAAGCTCTCGTCGTGTTCCACGCGACCCTTCTCACTGTAGATCTGGCACCGGACAAAGCTGGTTGTCGGTTCAATCGCGCATCGCTGCCAGACGAAGCTCTTATCGAATGGCACCAGCGCAGCATCCGCCGGAACGTTGCGAGGGCGAATCGGTTGTTCTGAGAAGCCGAAAGCCGTCGCGCACAGCGTCAACACCGACGCGATCCGAATCACACCTCGCATAACACCAGCGTACCTGATTCGATTAATCCAGATACTCGTAAGCGCCGGTAGTGAGAAAGTCCGGAAACTCCGGCTTGGTCATGATCTCGGCAAACAACTTCGCCGCGATCTTCTTATTCGGAGTACCGGGATTGGTGTCCATCTCCCTCTCAATGGTCGCCTGCACCAACTCCGGCGTCACTTCGCGCCCGTCCTCCAACTTCACCCGGTGCTGCACCCACTGCCACACCTGGGCCCGAGAAATCTCCGCCGTGGCCGCATCCTCCATCAGGTTGTAGATCGGCACACACCCATTGCCGTTCAACCACGACTCCAGATACTGCAGCCCAATATCCACATTCATCTGCAAACCGCGTTCGGTAATCTCGCCTTGCGTTGGAGCCACCAGATCCGCCGCCGTCACCCGAGTGTCATTCAACTTGCGATGGATCTGGGTCGCTGTAGGCATGTGCTCGTTGAACACTTCCATCGCGATGGGCACCAGTCCGGGATGCGCTACCCAAGTCCCGTCGTGCCCCGCGAGAACCTCGCGAAGCTTGTCCTGTCGAACCTTCTCAATCGCCTCCTGATTGCGTACCGGATCGTTCTTGATAGGAATCTGCGCTGCCATGCCCCCCATGGCGTGAATCTCCCGCCTGTGGCACGTCTGAATCAACAACTGCACGTACGCATGAAGGAACGGCTTGGTCATCGTCACTTGCGAGCGATCCGGCAATATCAGCTCCGGCCGATGCCCCAGCTTCTTGATGAAGCTGAAGATGTAGTCCCAGCGTCCGCAATTCAACCCCGCCGAATGATTGCGCAGTTCAAACAGGATTTCGTCCATCTCATAAGCCGCCAGAATCGTCTCAATCAGCACAGTAGCCCGGATGGATCCCTGCGGAACCCCGCAATAATCCTGCGCAAACACAAAAACCTCATTCCACAGCCGAGCCTCCAGGTGGCTCTCCATCTTCGGCAGATAAAAGTACGGTCCCTTCCCTCGAGCCAGCGACGTCTTCGCATTGTGGAAGAAATAAAGTCCGAAATCGA
>DASQDN010000485.1:0-15269 GCA_035634155.1 Bryobacteraceae bacterium
GTCCACGAGTTTGCCGGCCACCGGAATGACGTTTCCGCGTTGATCCGGCTCTCTGGAATTAATAAGTACCCGGATCGGCGAAGCTTGATTCACACCGCGTGTGGATTCAATCTTCAGGTTGACCGCGACCGTTCCCTTCTGGTTTTGAAAACTGGAGGGATCCACACTGATGCGGACGGTGGCGGGGGTCGTGCCCGACGACGGCGAAATGCGGACGCCGGGATTATCTGACGTGATCCGGAAGTCAGCAGAGGCGCCTTCGCTCACGATCGATACTTCCTGGGACGCGATGTTGCGATCGCAAAAGTTGCCTCGGAACGACAGCTCGCTTCTGCTCGCCATGACACGAGGCGCGGCATAGAGGCTCCCTACGGGGAGGACGGTCACGCCGCTATCCGACACGGAGTACACGGTAGAGCCATCGCTCGACATGACGGACTTACCCGATAGGTTTTCGCGGAGATTGAGGCGTTCCCGCACGGTGAGATTGTCGCCGTCCAGAACCTGGAGAGTGGCGCCCGTGACGCCCGTCTCCTCGATTTGCGCGTAGACGAGGTCGCGGAACGAATCGATCATCACTGAACCGATATTTAGAGAACCGGTTGGGTTGGGAAGCATTGACCGCGACCAGCCGCTCTGCTCTTTCAGAGCCCACCCGGACATCCAGCGAGTGCCGTCGCGGTTGACCGACACGGCGCGCGGTCCATCCGGCGGACTGGACGTGTAACCGACGATCGACAGGAACTTTCGTACCGAATCGTACCGGAAATAGAACTTGTCGGAAACGCCCATGATCGTGACGCCGTCGCCCGACACCGCCATGGAGGTGGCGACGATCTGGGCCGGCGCGGTGCCCAACGGCTGCGGCAGGGTCTTCGACACCAGGCCCGTGACTGAGTCCAGCAACTCGGTCGAGCCCGACACCGGGTCAAAGAGGACGAAATCATTCTGGGTCGCGATGAATGCGCGGTTATCCAAGCCGAACGCAACGCCGAGGGGCGGCGATCCTGCGCCGAACGTCTGCCGCGAGCCCGTGACCAGATTCACCACTGTGATGGCATTGTTCGGCGAGTTGGGCGCGGTGAAATTACCAAAGTGGGTCACCACCAGGAACTTTCCGTCCGGAGACAGAGCAAGCGAAGCAGGCTGGGCGGCGACGTTCATCGAGCGAAGGATGGAGTGGTCAGCCAGCGATACCACCTCGACACGGTTCGCCGTGAAGTTGGCGACGTACAGCACCCCGCGCGCTTCGTCGAGCGCGAGATCGGACGCGTGGCCGCCAATCGAAACAACTTTACCGAATGTGCCGGCCCATGCAGCCGTTGAGAAACACACGGCAAGAGCCAACTTCAGAAACCGGGATTTCGAGATGCAAAACCTGCTCATAAAAACCTCAAAGCGAACCCTGCCGCTCTTGGCGGCCGCGGGTCATATTCTGATGAACACTGCGACTAAAGCGTTGAGAACAAAACTTCTCCCTCGGCGCAGATCCGGTCACCGGCTCCGCGCCGACCCGAGGGAGTGTTAGGGCTAATGGGACTACTCCTCCGCGTTCTTCTTGCGGCGGAGCACGATGACTCCGAGCAGAACCACCGCGATGACTGCGCAAACAATGCGTACCGTATCCATCTGTCTGTCTCTCCTTTCTTTCTTGTGCGGCCTCTGGCCGCACGCACTATATATCGGCCGAAGTCCGGCCCTATTTCACCGGCTAACCTGCTCGCCGGCAGAAAACTCGTTCTGATGAATGCAGGCAAAAAGCCTACATGTTATTCATCATGGGCAGCAATTCCCGTGTAATCCTCACGGCCACGGGTCCAACTGTCACCACGAAGAGCGACGGAAGGATGCAGAAGAAGATGGGGAAAACCAGCTTTACGCCGAGCTTTGCTGCCTTCTCTTCCGCTACCTGCCTCGCTTGCACACGCATAAAGTCGGCGTGCCCGCGCAGGCTTTGCGCGATTCCGGTTCCGAAGCGGTCCGCCTGGATGAGGACAGCTACCAGCTTCTTCAGCTCGTCCACATTCGTTCGTTCACCCAGGTTGCGTAGCGCTTCGACGCGACGCTTGCCGGCTTTCAATTCGAGATTGACGAGCGAAAATTCTTCACTGATTTCCGGGTGCGCTTTGTCCAGCTCCTTGGAAACCTGCAGAATGGCTTGATCCAAACCAAGGCCCGATTCCACGCAGACCACCAGCAGATCTAGGGCATTCGGCATCCCTCGGCGTAATTCCTTCTGCCGCTTCTTGGACGCGAGCTTGACGTACTCGTTCGGCCCGAAGAATCCCGCCATAACAGCCATGACCACTAACAGGATTTTCCGGTTCGGCTCAAGGGCTGAGTTGCTAACCAGAACCGTTGCGAGGATCGGCAGCAGGACCCCGAGCAACAGCTTCGACCCGTAGAGAATCTTCAGAGCGTTCGGCCCGCGGAACCCGGCTCGGATCAGCCGCCGCTGCATGATGGTTACGTCTTTCGGACTTGCCGGCAGCACGTCGCCCAGGCGCTGGAGGATCTGCCGGAACGCGAGGCTCGGATGCTCCGGAATGTGCTCCCGATGATCGACGGCGGCGCCGGCCACACGCTCGATTGCTTCTTTAGGCCGAATGTAGAACTTGAGCCCAATTGCCGTAATTACGATGGTGACGACGGCAAACATCAGGATTGCGAGAAGAAGCGGAGCCATCTGTTAGACCTCAATCGAAACGATTTTCTTGATAATGATGTAGCCGAGCACTTGGAATCCGACCGCAAGCCCCAACATCGTGTTGCCCACTTCATCCTCAAAAAAGAACGTCACATAATCCGGGTTAACGAAGAACATGATGATCGCAACGCCGAGCGGAATACAGGTGAGCGCTAAGCCTGTCATCTTTCCGTGCGCGCTGATCGCTCGAATCCTGCCCCGCAGCTTGAAACGCTCGCGGATTACGTAGGCGAGTTTGTCCAGGATTTCCGCCAGGTTGCCGCCGGTGCGCTTCTGCAGCAGGACGGCGGACACAAAGAAATGCACGTCGAGCAGGGGAATTCTGGCCGACAGGCCCTGCAGGGCCACATCTAGCGGCAACCCGAGGTTATGTTCCTCAAAGGTTCGTCGGAACTCTCCCGACAACGGCTCCGGAAACTCGCGATGAATCATTTCCAGAGATACGGAAAATGCATGCCCCGCTCGCATGGAACGCGAAATAAACTCGAGAGTATCCGGGAACACTTCTTCAAAGGCCTTCAACCGGGTGCTTCGCAGACGCATCACGTAAAGCAGCGGCGCCGCACCGAACACAAGGGCCGCGAGCAGCGCGAATCTCCGCATCTCGGCCGGCAGAAACAGAAACGCAAGCACATAACCGGCGAGAAAACCGATCAGGCAGAAATGTGCCAAACGAACCGGATGCCACTTGAGCCCGGCCTGTTCCAACAGTTGCTGGGATTTCACGGCCAAGTTGAACTGCTTCATCAACTTGGGGATGATCTGACCCTTCGGCTGTTCTTCAACGTCAAACAGCGCGACTTTCGATGTCTCGGACTTCTCGGCCGTTTTCGCGGTCCCCATCAGGCGGTTCTTGATCTTGTCGGCATCCGAAGAGCGGAACCAGCGCGACAGGAGGAAGTAAGCGCCGAGTGACACGGCCCAAAATACGAGAACTATGACGATAAATAGGGTCACGGTCAGACCTCCATTACTTCATCGAACAAATCCGGTCGGAGCCGTATACCCGCGGATAAAAGTTTCTCGTAGAATTTCGGGCGGATGCCGGTGGCGGCAAAGCGGCCAAGAACACGGCCTTCCGGAGAAAGCCCGCGCTTTTCAAATACAAAAATATCCTGCAGCGTCACCATGTCCACCTCCATGCCGGTGACCTCGGTGACATTCACGATCCGGCGCGATCCGTCACTGAGCCGCGATGCCTGGACCAGAACATGGACGGCGCTGGCGATCTGCTGGCGGATGGAAATCAACTGCATGTTCGCGTTTGCCATGGACACCATCACTTCGAGGCGCGATATGGCGTCGCGAGGGCTATTGGCGTGAACAGTGGTAAGCGAGCCGTCGTGGCCCGTGTTCATGGCCTGGAGCATGTCCAAGGCTTCTCCACCGCGAACCTCACCTACGACGATGCGGTCCGGCCGCATACGCAAGCTGTTGATAAGGAGTTCGCGCTGGCGGACTGCTCCGTGACCTTCAAGGTTGGGAGGCCGGGTTTCAAGGCGCGCCACGTGCGGCTGTTTCAGTTGCAGTTCGGCCGCGTCCTCAATGGTGACGATGCGTTCCTTGGAATTGATGAACGCCGATAAAGCGTTCAGCAGGGTGGTCTTACCGGCGCCGGTTCCGCCCGCGATGATGATGTTGAGCTTGGCTTTGACCGCGGCTTCCAGCAGTTCCAGCATGCCGGCCGTCATCGCCTTTTTCTCCACCAGGTCGGCGCCCATGAGCTTGTCCTGGGAGAAGCGGCGGATGGACATCAGCGGCCCGTCCAGAGCGAGCGGCGGAATGATGGCGTTCACACGCGAGCCGTCGGAAAGGCGGGCGTCGACCATTGGCGTCGATTCGTCGACGCGGCGGCCTACTTGAGAAACGATCTTGTCGATGATCCGAAGCAGGTGCCCGTCATCGCGGAAGGTGACGCTGGTCAGCTCCAGTTGCCCTTTACGCTCGACGTACACCTGTCGGGAGCCGTTGACCAGAATGTCGGAGATCGTGGGATCCTGCAGCAGCGGCTCAAGCGGCCCAAGTCCGAATACTTCATCGAGAACTTCATCCGAGATCTGCTGCTTCTCGAATGAGGAAAGCAGCGTCGGCTCATTGTCAATAAGCGAGATAACGGCCTGCCGGACTTCTGTGCGGACTCGCTGATTGTCAATCGTGGCGAGCGCTTCGAGGTTGATCTTGTCCAGCAGCTTGCGGTGCAGCGTGAACTTCAGTTCCTGATATTCAGGCTTGAGGGCTCCGCGGTTTTGAGACGACGTCTTCAGTAGCCGCTGCTCCCAGGAGAGCTGCTGGCCACCGCCGGACGGCGCAGGTTTGGCATCGAAAGTTGGCAGCATTGAACTTTACTCCACTATGTGTGCGACAGCAGGGGGCGGACCGCGAGTCGGCCCTGCGGCTTACTGAGCGGCGCCACAGCACCTAATAACTTGCCTGCAAGATTGTCGATGGCGCGTCCCAGTTCGGAATCGGCATCGAGCGGCTGCCCGCGCGTAAGTCCGCGCTGCAGCACGAGCGAATCACTTGGAAGCGAGGTGTCCACCTGACAATCGAAAAGCTTGCTCAGATCAGAGGCGTTCAGATCGGTTCGTTTTTCGATCCGGTTCACCAGGACCTGAATCTTTTGCGAGTCGAGTCCGAGCTGCGTCACCAGGCGAACTGCCTTGCGCGTCAGGTGCAGGCTGGACAACTCCGCCGTAGATACCAGGAACGCTTTGTCAGCCTCTGACAAGGTCAGCAGGCTCAGCCGCTGGAAAATGCTGGGCAGGTCTATAACCGTCCACTCATACGAATTGCGCGCATGCTCCACGACACGATGCAATCCTCCCTGCTCGACCGAATCGGTAAACGGGAGCTCGGGAGCCGCGAGGACATCGATGCCCTCGTGATCGACAGTAACGCTGGACCAAAGATCAACATCGTCCAAACGATCCGACCGCTGGATCAGGTCCACCAAAGAATGCGCATGATCGAGGTTGAGATAAAACCCGAGGGAACCCGCCATCAGGTCGAAGTCGGCCAACAGCACGCGCTTGCCGCTCGCGCGCCGCAACGCATACGCGGTTTGCATCGCGAGCGTGGACGCGCCACTGCCCGGCTTCGCACTGCAGAAGACAACCACCTTGCCGGCTTCGCGATCCGCGGTCGGCTGAAGCAGTTTCTGAATCCGCGCGATCGCCGCTTCCTGAACTGAGATATCGAAGGGAGCGAATAGAAACTCGGAAGCGCCGTTCCGAAGCGAGCGCAGGATCGCTTCGGAATTGTTCTGACTATGTAGACCGATGACGTGCACCGGCGGCTTCTGACTCGTAACGGCGCGGATCAGGTCCGAGGCGGCATCGAGGTCGGTAGCGACATCGAGCAGCATCACATCCGGGCGGAGCTGCCGGTTGCGAGTATCCAGGTTGGCCGCCTTTGGATAGGCGCGGAGATCGCCGACGATCTCAAAGCCTCGACCGCGGCCGAGAGACTCGAGAAATTCGTCTGCGATTCGCCTGTCCGGCGAAACCATCAGAGCTCGGATTTGGGGGCCGCGCGCTCGCATCTAGCCCTTCCGGGAGAAGAAGCCCTTAGCGGGCTTCTTTTCGGGTTTTGACTGATTAGCCTGGTTGGCCGGTTTTTCGACCGGAGGAACCGCCGACTGCTTTTCCGCCGGAGTCGCCGGGCCCATGAATTCACGAGGAAACACGGGCATCTGCGGCGGTTCTCCTGCTTCGAGCGGCCGCGTCACTTCGGGAGTAACCAGCACGATCAGTTCGGTCCGGTTCTTTCGCTCTTCGCGGCTCTTGAAGATCGCTCCGAGCAACGGAATGCTCGACAGGCCTGGCACCTTGTTGAGTGAATCCTGAACTCGATCGTCAATCAGTCCGCCGATGACGAAGCTTTGGCCGGGACCAAGTTCGACGTTGGTCTCCATGCGGCGAGTGGCGAGAGCAGGAATCAGGAAGCCGGACACCGTAACGGCATTGGCCAAGTCAATGGTGGAGACTTCAGGCTTGACGTACATCTTGATGGTGCCGTTCTCGGTGACGACGGGGTTGAACGTGAGACGAATCCCGAACTCGCGGAACTGAATCGTGACAGCGCCTGCGTTGCCGCCACCCTGGAGAATGGGCACGGGAAATTCACCGCCCACGAGGAAGCTGGCCTCTTTTCCGGTGGTGGTGACAAGATTCGGTTCGGCCAGAATCTGCAGCACGCCTTCAGCCTGCAGTGCCCGAATTACGGCGCCGAGGTTAAGGTCAGGTCGGAAAGCAAAGACGTTCAGCGCGTCGCTAATGCTGAAAGTATTTGCGCCCTGCCCGACAGTGCTGGGCGAAACCGCGCCGAACTGGCCCGTGGTCACTCGCCCGATGGTGCCGGTGGCTCCCGTGGAGAATAGGTTCACACCGAAAGAAGTCGAAGCATTGCGGTTCAGTTCGGCAAAGCGGACGCGCAGCAGCACCTGCTTGTCTACAGGGGCAGGCGCAACGCGCAGATTATTTACGATGCTCCGGCCGAACGGAGTCACCATCGCCACGGCGCGGTCGGCGATTTCGCGATTGGAAACATTGCCGGTCAGGGACACTGCGTCTCGCGAGGACTGTACGACGATGTTTTCGGTTGGAAAGGTGTCTTTCAGAAGCCGGCGCAGCGGTTCGAGATTCTGCTCTACATTAATGCTGTAAATGGTGCGCTGACCTTCACGAGACCAAACGATCACGGTCACCGTGCCGGCGGTTTTCGCATTCAATAAGACTTCGCGAGTGCTGACGGCGACCGCGTCCACCACAGCCGGGTCGCTCGTGGAGATCTGTCGAATATCAGCGGGATAGTCGAGGACGATGCTCTTTCCTACTGTGAGGCGCATCTCCTCCACACCCTGGGCGAACATGCCTGCCGCTGAAAGGGCCAGCACGACAAGCGTCATACAGGCGTGCGCAAAGCTCCTGCGCGATCGGCTGCCGGCGAATGGGGTTCTACTAAGCCGTGTCATTGTGTTCTCTTCTAATTGGCTTTTTGTGGCACAACTTCAACGGTGCGCGCGTTTCCTCGGATCACGACCACCTCGGGCGGAGCCACAGGGGCCGGCGGAGGCGGCGCCGCAGCTACCACGGTCTTCACGCGAACAGCCGGCCGGGGAGTATCCACTGGCTTCGGCGCCACGCGAGTGCGGCCGCTATACAGCGAACTCACCGTGCTACCCGGCGTCTTCTCCATCGCCTGGTCCGAACTGTTGCGAAGCACCAACTGAATGCGGCCTTCATTGCCCGCCAGCGTCAAGGTCTCCGCCTGCTCGGGGGTGACCAGGAGGGTGACCGTCGGCGTATTAATCGCTTGTCCCCGACCGTCGGGCTGAATCGTCTGACCGGCAGATAAGACGAGAATGTTCTGCAGACACGTTGTGGTCACCGTGCCTTCGGACGACGCGTCAGGACGCCCCGTCACGAGCACGTCGACTCGCAGTCCCGGCAAAACGAACCCGGCAACACCCGCGACATCCGAGACGCGCACCGAAACGGCGCGCATGCCGACTGGAATGATCGGCGCCAGGCCAAGCCCGCTACCTCGAATCGCGAGCCGGCCCTCCAGCACAGGCTCGTCCACCAGGATCCGGTTGATCACGGGACGATCGATGACTTCCTCGATCTTTGTGAATGCACCCTTGGGGAAGTAATCTGCAGATACTTTATCGAGCCGCACGTCTTCGGGTTTGACTGTCACGCCAACATCGAGCGACTTGGCGGCGACAACCACTTCGCGCACATTGGTGTCTTTTCGCGGCTCGCCCTTGCGGCCGGCCACCTGGAAATAAAACACCGAAGATATGACCAGAGCGACAATCAGACTCAGGCCCAAAACGAGGAACAATCTGCGATCCATCTAAGCTGCTCTCCCAAATACCGGCATTGCCGAGCTACCAGACACGCTCTGAAGCATTACGGGCACACATGACGCACAGCGACGACTCCGATCCGCCTCAACCGAAAAGGCGATCGAGAAGCTTCCGCTACACCTTTATTTCGTTCTCTCCCTAGTACTTTCGGCGTTTGCGATTCGTTCCATTAGCCCCGGCAACCGGTTTTTTTTCTATCATTTATGTAAGTTCTTGGGCTCGAATAGGATAGCCGTACCGTCGTCGGCTACCACCCGCCATTCGGGGCTCAGTTTAAGCACCGAGGCGAGGGGCCATTTCACCGGAAGTAGCATCAGGTTAAAGCCGTAGCGTTTGACCACTTCGGGCCATTTGAAATCCGCGCCCATCAAAGACAAATAGTCGGCGCCCATTTTGGCGCCATAAAAGTCACTGCGCCCGTCGAAGAACACTTTCTGCCGAGGCCATTCCTTGTAAAGGATGTAGTCGCCCCACTGGTCTGTCGTGAACAGGCGCGCCCCTTGCAGCCGATCGCGATGAGCGGCGATCATTTCCCGCGGAAACGTTCTGCTGAAGTCCGTGGGCCAGGTTTTTGCCGTCGTCGTGAAGACAACTGCAATCGAACCGGCCACGAGCCAAAACGTGGTCCTCCTCAGTCCGATGGTGAGGTCCTTCGAGATTGCGTCCAGAATATTGGGCAACGAGTTACGCGGCCGGCCGCCGCAAAGCGAGTCCCACCAGCGCGTTGCCTCGGACGCAATCAGTGGAGCGGCCGCAAGTATATACAGCGGAATATGCCGAGCGGACGTCAGCGCTGCATGAGCAAAGTACAGAACCCACAGCGCTTCCACTACCCGCCTGCGCGCGAGCGAGAAACCGGCACAAGCGATTCCAATCAACAAAACCGCCTCGAACTGGCGCTCGGTTTCCGTCCGAAAGCCGGGAGAACGAAACTCCTGCACCAGGTTTCGAATGAAATCCGAACGAAGATATTCCGCCACGTGGATGTGCAATTGCACGCCGTAGGGATTAACCAGAGAAGCTGCCGCGCACGCGCTGGCCAATGCGAGATATCGGCCATACGCGCGCCAGTTGCGAGGCTCCTCAATGGAGGTCCCAAGCGCCGCTAATCCGACCATCGCAATGCCGGCCAAAAAGCCTCCATGGAGGTTGGTCCAAACACACGTAATCGGGACCAGAACCCAGACCAGCTTGTCCGGCCGCCGTCGATCACGTACCAGGAGCCCGACCGCGATGGCGAACAACAACAATGTCCAGACATGTGGCCGCGCATGGTGATGCAGAGATGAGCCTCCCACATACAGCAGCGTTAAAACCCCGGCGACAAATGCATTAGCGCCCGTCGATACCAGGACGCGCAGTAACGCGTAGGCGGAGGCGCAGATCAGCAATCCAGAGAACACGGCGACACCGCCCAGGCCCCAGCGCCCATGCAAAAGCGCGTATTGCACATCGGTCAGCCATTCCCAGGCAAACCACGGCTCGCCCGCCTTGGACCAGGAGAAAATGTCCTGGTGCGGCACTGTCCCCGTTTGCAGGATGTATTCTCCGGTGCGGATATGCCAGCCGGTATCGCCGTCCAGCACCAAACCACTCCATCCCAAGCCGACGCCGAACAGCCAGCCGATCATCGCCACAAAGAACAGATCCGACAGCGATGGGATCAACAGCTTCCCCCACCGTGTATCCAGAGCTGCTTGAGGCGCCGTGACCGGCGCGGGCTGCACTGCCGCTGACGACATTGTTAAGCCTCCGCCACCTTGCGCAGGGCGGATTCTTCTTCCGCCGCGTTCAGGAATTGTTTGCCTTGGAGTGCCAATTGGAAGCGGTCTTTGACGCCGGTCTTTTCGAAGATGTGCATCAGGTGCACCTTGACGGTGCCGGGTGTGATCGATAGCGCCTCGGCGATCTCGCGGTTTTTCATACCGCGGCAGACAAACTCCACGATTTCGCGTTCGCGAGGGGTGATACGCAGGGCTCCGTTCCGGCGTGAGGATCCCGAAAGGTTCGCGCGCAGGGCGTTCTCCAGGAAGACCGACCCGCCTGCCACCGTGCGCAGGCACTCGATCAGGATGTCGACAGGCTGAGTCTTTCGAACGATGCCGCGTGCGCCCAACTGCAACGCTCGAAACGAGTCCATCTCGCTCAACTCACCCACCCACAGCACGGTTGCCGTTTGCAGATCCGCCTCCCGGGCCTGGCTGAGCAGCGGCAGGATTGACTTGGCGGCGTGCGGCTGTCCGAGAAGAAGCACGTCGGCGGACATGGACGCGAGCTCCGCGATCGCGACCCCCAGATCGGGCGCCTGGCCGATCATTTGAATCTCGGTATGGCGTTCGAAGACCCTTCGAAGCCCCTCAACCGTCACGGGTTGGTTCTCGCAAACGTATACCTTGAACGAATTCACACTTTGTCCTAACTACTCCTATCGGCTATGTCGCAGGAATGTTTTAGGACGCCGATGGGGTGAAACTGCCCTCATGCGGGACTGCCGCTTCGGGCGAAGGCTTTCGCTGGCGGCGGTACTGGATCGTCTAAGCTATTACTGCGCAAGGGCCGGTGCGGTAGAATTGAGGTCCGGTCATGAAAGTTTCCGTCATTCTTCCCGCGGCTGGGCTCGGCACCCGCATGGGTCGCCCGCAACCTGAAAAGGCGGGCACAAGCCGGAAGCAGTTCATGCTTCTGGACAATCTTCCAATCCTGGTGCACACAGTACGTAAGTTCGTCGCGTGCGCGCTGGTAACCGAGATCGTGGTGGCGCTACGGCCGGAGGACATCGCGTGGGCATCGGATTTGCTGCAGGCCGAGGCAGCCACAAAGCCGGTGCGGCTTGTAGAAGGCGGTGAGTCGCGGCAGCAGTCGGTGGACAATGCGCTGGCGAGCCTTTCACCGGATATCGAGCTGGTTGCTGTTCACGATGCGGTGCGCCCGTTTATCGACGTCCCAACCATTGAACGCGTCATCACCGAAGCGCATCAAACCGGGGCCGCGATTGTGGGTATCGTCCCGGTGGACACAGTTAAGCTGGTTCACCTGAACAAAATCCGCCAGACCTTGACTCGTGAGCGGCTCATCCTGACGCAGACGCCGCAAGTATTCCGATATGGTCTCCTTCGTGAGGCCTTCGAGAAGGCTCGTGAGGATGGGTTTATCGGCACGGATGAATCCAGCCTGGTCGAGCGCCTGGAGCAGGTGGAAGTCAGCGTGGTGGCAGGCAGCGAGCGCAACATCAAAATCACCCGTCCAACCGACATGGAACTGGCTCGCCTGTTCCATAGTCTTGAACTCGCCGAACGTAAGGCTTCCTGACGTGGACATCCGCACGGGCCTGGGCTGGGACAATCATCGAATTGCTGCCGGGCGGCCCTTGATTCTGGGCGGCATTCAGGTGGAGTCGGAGTTTGGGTTGGAGGGGCATTCGGATGCCGATGTTTTGTCGCACGCCATCACCGATGCGATCCTGGGAGCGGCGGCGCTCGGAGACATCGGCATGCACTTCCCGGACACCGATGCACGCTGGAAGGGCGCGGATAGTTTACAATTCCTTCGTCATGCCTGCGACTTGACGCGCGATCGCGGCTTTCGGATTTCCAACGTGGATTCCACTGTCATTTTGGAGCGACCGAAGTTGAAAGACTATCGAACTCGCATACGCGAGCGCCTCGCGCAGACGCTTGAGTTGTCCATGGATCGAGTGTCGGTCAAGTTCAAAACAAGTGAGAAAGTGGGGCCGGTCGGCGAGGGTCGCTCGGCGGAAGCCCAAGCGGTGGTAACTCTGATTGGTGAGTGATGTCGACGACAGCGTGTAGCCAGTGCGCCGGTCCCCTGGAGTGCAATCCTACGGGCGTATGCTGGTGTATGAGCCAGCCGCTGAAACTGCCCCTACCAGAGTCTGCCGCGGAACGCTGCGTGTGCCGCGCATGCCTGGAGCGCAAGTGTTCCGAGAGTGTGCAATCCGATTCGCCGGCTTGAGATGAACGCGTGAAACCGCTTGGTCGGCCACCTGGTCCTCGAGGTCGGCCTTTTCTCGGACATCTCCCGGAGTTTCGCCGTCAGCCCGCCGAGTTTCTGCTCGAGCTTGCGCGCACGTACGGGGACATCGCCTATTTCAAGGCAGGCCCTCGTCACATATACCTGTTGAATCGGCCCGACTTCATTCAGGATGTTCTGGTCAACGGGCACCGCAGTTTCACAAAAAGCCTGGTGCTACAGCGTGCGAAGAGACTGCTGGGGGAGGGCCTGCTCACGAGTGAAGGCGATTTTCACTTGCGGCAGCGCAGGCTGGTCCAACCGATGTTTTATCGAGAGCGGCTGGAGTCTTACGCGGCTACGATGTCCGAGTGCGCGCGTGCCACCGCAGAGCGCTGGCAGCCCGGCGAGACTCGGGACATAGCCGATGAGATGATGCGCCTGACGCTTGCCATTGTCGGCCGTACCTTGTTTAGCAGAGATGTCGAGCATGAGGCTTCCGACATTGGTCGCGCGCTCACCGATGTCCTCGGCACGTTTGACACACTGATGTTGCCGTTCTCTTCCGCGATTCAGAAGCTACCGCTGCCAAGATTCGTCCGAGCCCGGCGGGCTTTGAAGTTTCTGGATGCGACGATCTATCGGATGATCAGCGAGCGCCGCGAAAGCGGCGCGGATGTGGGCGATTTGCTTTCGATGCTGCTGCTGAGTGTGGACGAAGAGGGCTCCGGCGGAATGACTGACCGCCAAGTGCGAGACGAAGCGATCACGTTGTTTCTTGCGGGCCACGAAACGACGGCAACGGCCTTGACGTGGACTCTGTACCTGCTCTCGCAGAATCCCGAAGCGGAGCAGCAGATGAGAGCGGAGTTGTCCGATGTACTCGGCGAAAGGAGTCCTGCTTACGACGATTTGCCGAACCTCCGCTATACGGAGATGGTGTTCGCGGAGGCGCTTCGGCTGTATCCGCCGGCATGGACAGTCGGCCGCATGACGAAGACCGATACACGAATCTACAACTACGAAGTGCCGCGCGGCGCAATTTGTCTGCTGAGTCCGTTTGTAATGCACCGGCATCCGCGCTACTATCCCGAGCCCGAGCGCTTTGATCCACTACGGTTCACGCCCGAGGCGAAGCAGACCCGGCCGAAGTTCGCATATTTTCCGTTCGGCGGCGGGCCGCGCGTCTGCATCGGAGAGCGCTTTGCGTGGATGGAAGGTGTGCTGGTGCTGGCCACTCTTGCGCAGCGATGGAAGTTCAGTCTCGTTCCCGGGCAGAAGATCGAGACGCATCCTCAGATCACGTTGCGGACTCGGTATGGTCTAAAGATGACTGTGCAACCCGCCAACGCCCGGTGAAGTACAGCATCATGACTAGCAGCACGCTGATCCAGGAAAGCATCGCCAGAGTTGCGGTTCTTTTCGTCATTGAGGGTCGCAGTATGAAATCGGAAAAATACCACGGCAACGCGGCGGCGGTATCGGTGTAGATCGCAAACAGGAAGGCGCCGGTCACCGCATAGAACGCAATAGCAGGCGCTGTCCGCAACGCGATCACCCAAGGACACAGCCACGCCAGATATTGCACGCCGAATCCTGGAGCGAGCGCCAGGAACATCGCCAACACTGCCCCGCACGTGACCGCCAGCGGCGCTTTAGCTCGATGGCACCGCCAGGTAATCACACCTACGCCGATGCACAGAATAGGCAATCCGTACGCGCTGTAGCCGCCGCCAAGGAGGCGAGACAGGCCCCATACTCCTACAACGCTTCTGTACGAGATAAGCGCTTTCACGATCGTGACCGGGGCCTCCCAGAAGTACGGCATCGATAAGGCGAACACCGCCACAGTACAGACTGCAAGAAAGCGAACGCGTTTGCGCCAGTCGGGGAAGAATAACAGAAATGCGGGCAGCAGAAAGACCGGCAAGATCTTGATGCAGGTTGCGAGCGCGAACGCAAACCCGGCCTTACCAGGCGCCCCGATGGTTGCAAAGTACACGGCAGACAAGACCGCGGCGATCATCATCGTGTCCGTGTTGCCGTGGTAGCCGGATATAAAGATCACACCTGGCGCCACGGAAAATGCGACCAAGGCCGGCAGGTACCTACGATGCGGAAAGAGCCTCCGCAGAACAACTATGCACGCCAAATCCGCGAGTGCGGCCGTCGCACGCAGCCAAAAGCGTAGCGGCAGTCCCGTGATGCTTTCCGACGTGCCCCAGATCCGCAGCAGGGTGATCGCAAACGGAGGATGATTCATCGGCTGCCAGTGCGGCGTGGGACCGGGAACATGCACTCCGTCTCGATACAGGGTCTCTACCCCGGCTGTCTCATACCTCACGTGAAAGGTTTCCCACGTGTGGATGTCGTTTGTGCCAATGGTGAAGAATGCGAGACTCAGCTTGCAGAGAAAAGCAGCGGCCGAAGTAAGGATCAAAGCGAGCGGGAGCGGAGCGTCTGGTGTCTTCCGGGCCAACCGCCATTTTATGACGGCGACCTACTTCTTGATGATGGAAATGGATCCGTTCCGCTCGACGATTGCGTAACGGACCTTTTCGAAATCGTCGATGCCCTCCCCACGCGCGCTGGCGCGAACATCCTCGCGTTGTACACGCACCATGTCCATCGATTCTTCAATCCAGCGGCCGTCCGCATAAACAAGAATCGGTGTTCCATCCACCAATCGCTCCACGAGTTCCGATCGTTGCTTCCACGTCG
>DASQDN010000486.1:0-30725 GCA_035634155.1 Bryobacteraceae bacterium
GCAAGGTAGCCGACCCGTCGGCGCCGATCGAGTATCCGACGTTCGCCGACGGCCTGCACGGCATGCGGCTGCTGGAGAAGGTGGTGGAAAGCCATCAGAAGCGCGGTTGGGTCGACACCCAGTAGCCGCAGTATTCAAGTCCGAAAACGGCTAGTCACCCGGGCCCGATGCCAGTATCGTAGAGACATGGCATTGGACCCGGAGACCTGCCGCCGAGCCCGGTTGGCCCGCGATCGACGGTTCGACGGCTGTTTCTTCATCGCCGTCAGAACCACAAACATTTACTGCCGCCCGATCTGTCCCGCGCCTTCCCCAAAGGAAGAGAACATCACCTACTTTCCCTCTGCCGCTGGAGCCGCCGAAGCCGGATATCGTCCCTGCCTGCGATGTCGTCCCGAAGCTTCGCCCGGCACGCCGGCATGGGTGGGAACTTGCACCACCGTTTCGCGGGCGCTTCGGCTTATCGCTGAAAGCGCGCTCGATGACAGCGGCGTGGACACCCTCGCCGACAAGCTCGGGGTGGGCTCACGTCATCTCCGCAGGCTGTTCGTCGAGCATCTCGGCGCGCCGCCTGTAGCCGTGGCTCAGACGCGTCGCCTGCATTTTGCCAAGAAGCTAATCGATGAAACCGAACTGTCGTTCACGGATATTGCGATGGCCTCCGGATTCGGCAGTGTGCGCCGCTTCAACACCGTTTTCCAGAATCTCTACGGCCGCACGCCGACTGAACTGCGTCGCCTGATCCGCACCCGACCCGACACGGACAAGGGCAGCTATCGCTTTCGCCTCCTGTATCGGCCGCCCTTCGACTGGGAAGCGATTCTCGGGTTTCTCCAGGCGCGTGCGATTCCTGGTGTTGAAAGCGTGGCCGACGGAGCCTACCGGCGCAGCATCGATCTCGGCGGCGTACCCGGCCGAATCGAGGTAAGGCACGCAAATGATGCACTGCAACTCCGCATCGAGTTTCCCGACCCAAAAGCGCTGTTTCTAATCGTGGAACGTGTCCGGCGAATCTTCGATCTCGCGGCCGACCCATTTCCGATCGAACAGCAGCTACGAGCCGATCCTCTTTTGGCGGCTCGACTGGAACGCCGGCCGGGTCTCCGCGTGCCCGGCGCTTGGGATGAATTCGAGCTGTCCGTCCGAGCCGTCCTCGGCCAGCAGATCTCAGTGAAAGCGGCTTCGACCTTAGCGGGACGCATCGCGCAGCGCTTCGGCAGCCCGTTCGGGGACGATGTCGTCTTTCCCACTCGGGAAGCTCTGGCCAACGCGCCGATCGAAGAGTGCGGCGTAATTGGGAAACGCGCCGAGACGATCCGAGCGCTCGCGCGAGCCGACCGCGCCGGGCCGATTCCTGGGATCGGCCCGTGGACCACTGAATACATCGCGATGCGCGCCTCCGGCAATCCGGATGCATTCCCCGCGGGCGACCTGATTCTGCAGCGCGCGGCTAGCTGCAAGACGGCGCGCGAACTCGAAAACCGCGCCGAAACTTGGCGACCCTGGCGAGCTTACGCCGCCATACATCTTTGGCAAGGAGTGAAGGATGACTCTGGCATTCACTGAAATCGACAGTCCGGTGGGCCGGTTACTGCTTGGAGGAGGCGACGACTACCTGAGCTTGGTTTGGTTCCAAAGCGGCAAGCGGCCGATGACGCCTGATCCGGCCTGGCGGCAGGATGCGGCGCCGTTTCGCCGCTCGATCGAGGAGTTCAAGGAATACTTCGCCGGTCGCCTGCAAAGCTTCACCACGGCATTGCGCCCGGAGGGAACTGCTTTTCAGAAACGGGTGTGGGAGGAACTCCAGCGAATTCCGTACGGAGAAACCATCTCCTACGGCCAGTTGGCCGAGCGGATTGGCAACCCGAAGGCATCTCGGGCCGTAGGGCTCGCTAACGGGTCCAACCCGATATCCATCGTGGTTCCCTGTCATCGAGTAATCGGCGCCAGCGGTAAGTTGACCGGCTACGGCGGCGGATTGACGATCAAAGAGAAGTTGCTTGCCCTGGAGCGGAGGCAGCTAACGCTCCTTTAGGTGATTGCGTTACCATACTGACTTAGAACAGTTCCGCGCGCGGCCTCTGCGCGCCTCTAACGCGATCCATGATTCAGACCGACACCACGCTGACTGAGGCGGGGTTGCGGAAGAAGGTCGAACGACTTTTCTCCGTCTCCGCGCCGAAAATCCGTTCTCTGGCCGCTTCCTGGGACCCGGCTCAGGGCTCCCCCGTATTCACGATCGACGGCCGCTACACAAGTCGCGGGTGGACGGAATGGACGCAGGGCTTCCAGTTCGGCTCGGCGATCCTGCAGTTCGATGCGACCGGTGACGCCGAGTTCCTGGACACCGGCCGATCCCAAACCTTAAACGTCATGGCGCCGCACCTGACGCACGTCGGCGTTCACGACCATGGGTTCAACAACGTCAGCACCTATGGCAACCTTCTGCGGTTGATCAACGAGGGCGCGATCGCGGATGACAAGTGGGAGCGCCGGTTCTATGAGTTGGCGTTGAAGTGCTCAGGCGCAGTTCAGGCGGCGCGATGGACGCGCATCGCGGACGGCGGCTATATTTATTCGTTTAACGGTCCGCACTCGCTGTTTGTCGACACCATCCGATCGCTGCGTGCGCTGGCGGTCTCCTATCGCCTCGGCCATGTGCTGATGGGCGAGAATGACAAGCCGATCTCCCTGTTAGGACGGGTGATCGAGCATGCTCGCGCGACCGCCCGGTATTCGGTGTTTTATGGCACGGGCCGGGACACTTATGACGTGCGTGGCCGCGTCGCGCACGAAAGCATCTTCAACGTGAACGACGGTCAATTCCGCTGCCCCAATTCACAGCAGGGCTATTCGCCGTTCTCCACATGGACGCGCGGCCTTGCTTGGGCGATGTGTGGTTTCGCCGAGCAGCTTGAGTTCCTGGACACGCTGTCTGACGCGGAGTTGGAGCCGTTCGGCGGGCGCAGCGATGTTGTCACAACCATGCGCGCCGCGGCCGAAGCGACCTGCGACTTCTACATCGAAAACACTCCCCCCGACGGCATGCCGTACTGGGATACCGGCGCTCCGGGTCTAGCTCAGTTGGGCGACTGGCGCTCGCGGAATGCCGATCCGTTCAACTCGCATGAGCCTGTGGATAGTTCGGCTGCCGCGATCGCCGCTCAAGGTCTGCTGCGTCTCGGGCGGTATTTGGACGAGCCCCGCTACACCCAGGCAGGCGTCGCGGTAGCCAAAACCATCTTCGACGAGCCGTACCTCAGCACCGATCCGAAGCATCAGGGCATCCTGCTCCACGCCGTTTATCACCGGCCGAATGGTTGGGATGCGGTACCGGCCGGTCAACAAGTGCCCGCGGGCGAATCGTGCATGTGGGGCGACTACCATGCACTGGAATTAGGCGTGTATCTGCTCCGCCAGACGGAAGGCAAACCTTACCTGAAGTTCTGGAGCGACTCCCAATGATTATTGCCGACCTGGCACAAATCCAAGGCCGAACGTATCCGGCGCGTCGCCGCACGCAGAATTTGGTGGGGGGCGCCAGCCCGATCCAGGCGACCAACTTTTCGATGGGCCACGTCACGCTGGAGCCGAACGGCGGGCAGGTCCCGTGGCATAACCAGGAGCAGGAAGAGATCTACTTTATCATCGAGGGCGAAGCCGAAATGTGCCTGGGGGAAGAGCGAATGCGCATGACGACGGGACAGGCCGTCTACATCCCGTCGCAGGTCTTCCATCAGTTGACGAACGTGGGATCGACGCCTTTGCGGATGATGTACTGCTACGGTCCGGCAGGCGATGTCGCTCATTGGCGGCAGGAGTTGGAGGGCACGCTGCCGAAGGCCGGTGTGGAAGCGCCGCCGCTGCCCGCAGGCGCGCACCCGCAGTGCACGGAAAAGCCGAAATCGTGACGGAGTTCTTCGACTAAATGTCCAATCGAACCGTACATACCGTAGGCATCATCATGAATGGCGTCACCGGACGCATGGGCTTCAATCAGCACTTGAAACGCTCGATTCTCGCCATCATGCAGCAAGGCGGCGTCCGCCTCAGCGAAAGCGAATTCATCATGCCCAAGCCGTTGCTGGTTGGGCGGAATGCGGCGAAACTCGAAGCGATCTCGACCGAATGCGGTGGACTCGAATGGTCCACGGACGTGCCCAAGGCGTTGGACGATCCGCAGTACTCGGTGTACTTTGACGCGCAGACGACGGACCGCAGAGCTGAGTCAGTGAAGGCTGCGATCGCTCGCGGCAAGAACATTTACTGTGAGAAGCCGACAGCCGACAACCTCGAAGTGGCGTACCACTTGTATGAGGTCGCAAAGAAAGCCGGGATCAAGCACGGCGTGGTCCAGGATAAGCTCTGGCTTCCCGGTATGTTGAAGTTAAAGACGCTGCGGGACACAGGCTTCTTTGGCGAGATCCTCTCGGTTCGCGGTGAGTTCGGGTACTGGGTCTTCGAAGGCGATACGGTGTCGGCGCAGCGCCCCTCGTGGAACTACCGCAAGGAAGATGGTGGTGGCGTCATCATCGACATGCTCTGCCATTGGCGGTATGTGCTCGACAATCTTTTTGGCTCGGTGAAGGCGGTATCGTGCCTGGGCGCGACGCACATAAAGAATCGTTGGAACGAAGCCGGTCAGCCGTATGACTGCACGGCCGACGACGCGGCGTATTCGACGTTCGAATTGGAGGGCGGTGTGATCGCGCACTTCAATTCGGCGTGGACGGTACGCGTACGGCGTGACGACCTGCTGACGGTTCAAGTGGATGGCACGCGCGGATCGGCGGTCGCAGGCCTACGCGAGTGCTGGGTTCAACCTTACGGCGCGACTCCGCGGCCGACCTGGAATCCCGACGTGGAGAGCCCGTTCAAGTACTACGACGACTGGCAAAAGGTCCCCGCGCAGGAGAACTACGACAACGCCTTCAAGCGTCAATGGGAGTTGTATCTCCGTCATATCGTCAAGGGCGGCCCGTTTCAGTGGGACCTGCTCGAAGGCGCCAAGGGCGTGCAACTGGCCGAAAAGGGCATCGAGTCCTGGCAGAAGCGCCAGTGGGTTGATGTGCCGGCGCTCAAATCGTAGCCCGGCAACTAACTACGTGGCGCGTGAGCGCCGCTTCACTGGGCGAGCAGGTAGTCTCACACGCTCACCAAACAAAAGACGCCGGCAGCAGTCCGAAAAGCGCGTAGAAGTCTCCGAATAGGACTGTCGCTATGCGGAATTCATTTACGCTGACGCCGGAGCTTAGATGCGAGAGGGATCCATACACGCGGGCTCATCACTTCTGGCCTGATTCGGTGTCGATCCTGGATGCAGCGTTGTTCCGGCATTCGCTCATTCAGGGACACCGGAAATAACGGACGTCTACCTGCTCGGACTTGCCGTGCGGAACCACGGCAGACTTGCCACATTCGATCGGAACCTTCCAGCTTCGGCAGTGCACGGGCGACGCAACAGCACCTCGCCCACCTTGGACCCGCCTGAAAGTCGCGCTCACGATGTTTGACCCTCTCGCAAATCGCCTGCTATATTGAAAATTCTTGGTAGAGGCGCGGCGGCGATCAGTAGCCGGCGGCGCAGTTCCGGGCACTCCGGGGCGGCCGGCGAAAGGCGTCGAAAGTAGTAACCGCCGAAATTGGACCTGAAAGTTGCGTCAGGCCGATTGGGGGGCCAGGGTTAATACCCACCCACTGTCACCCGGGCCAAGACCGGGTGGAGCGCTATCGGGATGGGCACACCAACAGGGCCACGCTGCCCGCTTCCCTTCCTAACGCTCTCACTCCGGGCAGAACAACTCCGGGACGATAAAACCTATGAGCAGTTTATTCGAGCTCACGCGAGCACTGATCGACATCGAATCCATCACCGAGAACGAGGAGCGCGCCGGCGACTTCCTCTTCACTCGCCTGCAGTCGCTCACCAGCCAATACGGCGGCACGGTTGAGAAGATGCCGGTAGCCGAGCGGCGCTTCAACCTTCTCGCGCATTGGGGCGACCCCGTCGTCACGTTCTCCACGCACTACGACACCGTGCCTCCCTTCTTCGCGTCCAGCGAAGACGAAGACTTCATTTGGGGACGCGGCGCCTGCGACACCAAGGGCATCATCTCCGCTATGATCCACGCGGTGGAAGCGATGCTCGCGTCCGGTACACGCAACCTGGGACTCCTCTTCGTGGTGGGCGAAGAGCGGAACAGCGTCGGAGCCTACACGGCCGGAAAGACACCGCGCGGCTCTAAGTTCCTCATCAATGGTGAGCCGACGGAGAACAAGCTCGCGCTCGGATCGAAAGGCGCCTTGCGATTCGAGGTCGTAGCGAAAGGCCGCATGGCGCACTCGGCCTATCCTGAGCTCGGCGAATCGGCTATCGAGAAGCTCGTCGATGCGCTGCAACACCTTCGCTCGATCAAACTGCCGCACGATGCGGTCCTAGGCGCTAGCACATTGAATATCGGCACCATCGCCGGTGGACGAGCTCCCAATGTGATCCCCGACGCCGCGCGGGCCGAGATCTTCATTCGCCTTGTAGACGACGGGCACGCCACGCGAGCCGCCGTTCACAAGGCGGTAGCCAATCTCGCTGAAGCCAAAGAGGTGCTCTGCATTCCCGCGGTGCGGCTCGGCAGCCTCGACGGCTACGCCACTACGGTGGTGTCGTACACGACGGACATTCCTGCATTTGCGGGAGCCTGGGGACAGCCATTCCTGTTCGGCCCCGGCTCCATTCACGTCGCCCATACAACGGAGGAACGAATCCCTAAGCGCCAGCTCGTTGAAGCTGTGAAGCTGTATCAACGGATCGCTCGCGATCTGCTCGGAGTTTAAAGAACAATCTATGCAACCAATTGAAGTAGGCGTACTCGGCGGGACCGGCATGGTCGGTCAGCACTTCGTGAAGTTCTTGCAGAATCATCCCTGGTTCAAGCTGACGTGGATCGGCGCCAGTGATCGTTCAGCGGGCAAGAAATATCGCGATGCCACTAGCTGGCGGCTCGAAGGCGGCATGCCTCCGGATATCGCGGACATCGAGGTGAACGATTCGAAGCCTACGGCCAAAGCGCCCAAGCTGATGTTCTCGGCGATGGATGCTTCCGTTGCTACCGACATTGAGCGCGCCTTCGCCGAAGCCGGACACGTCGTCGTCTCCAATTCGCGCAATCACCGCATGGAGGCCGACGTTCCGCTGCTGGTCCCGGAGGTCAATCACGACCACCTGCGCATCATCACACGCCAGCGCCGCGAGCGCGGCTGGAAAGGTCAGATCGTTACCAACCCGAACTGCTCGACGATCGTGATGGTGCTCGCGCTCGGGCCGCTGAAGAAGTTCGGTATCGAGCGCATTATGGTCACCACGCTGCAAGCCGTGTCCGGCGCAGGCTATCCCGGCGTGGCGTCGATGGACATTATCGCCAACGTCGTCCCCTTCATCGGGAGCGAAGAAGAAAAGATGCAATCGGAAACGCAGAAGATCCTGGGTGATCTGGTCGGCGAGGAATTCCGCGCATTGCCGGCAAAGGTGAGCGCGCAATGCAATCGTGTGCCCGTGGTGGATGGACACCTATGCTGCGTCTCAGTCGAGCTGCGCGAGAAGCCCGGCGTCGCCGCGATTCGCCAAGCATTCGAAACGTTCACGAGCCTGCCGCAGCAGAAGAACCTGCCGAGCGCGCCTAAGCACCCGCTCATCTATATGGATCAGGCTGACCGTCCGCAGCCGCGGCGCGACGTGGAGCGTGAGAACGGCATGGCAGTCTTCGTCGGCCGTTTGCGTGAATGCCCAGTCTTTGATTACAAGTTCCTCGCCTGCGGTCACAATACCGTGCGCGGCGCGGCCGGAGCGGCCGTGCTGAACGCCGAGCTGATGTACTCGGAAGGGATGCTCGACTAATGATCGTAATGAAGTTCGGCGGCACGTCAGTTGAATCGGCGGCCGCCATTGAAAGAGTTGCTTCCATCGTACGCGCCCGTCTGCCGCGCAAACCGGTTGTGGTTGTGTCGGCGATGGGTAAGACGACAAACAAACTCCTCGCGATTGCGGCCGAGGCCGTTGCCGGGAATCGCGATACTGCGCTCGATAAACTCGAGGAGCTGCACCAGTTTCATCTGACTGAGGGCCGCGCGCTGGCAGGCTCTAAACGCCAGAGCGACGTTGAAGGCAGCATCGACGGACTCTTCCAGGAGCTGGAGGATCTGGTCAAAGGTGTAGCGGTGATGGGCGAACTGACCGCCCGCGCCACCGATGGCATCTCCAGTTATGGCGAGCGTCTTTCCAGTGAGATCGTCGCGATCGCTTTCGAAAGCCTCGGCATTCCCGCGGCACACATAGACGCGCGCGATGTAATCGTCACCGACGGGCGCCACACGCAAGCTGCGCCGCTGCTGCCCTCCACCTACTCCCGCTTGGCGGCAACCATCCCCGCTCTGGCGACGAACAAGGTTGTGGTGATGGGCGGCTTCATCGGCGCGACTGAAGACGGCATCACATCCACGCTGGGGCGCGGCGGCTCGGACTTCACCGCAGCCATCGTAGGCGCCGGCATCGGGGCCGAAGAGATCCAGATCTGGACCGATGTCGACGGCATGCTCACTGCCGATCCCACCGTGATGCCCGGCGGATTTCGCGTGAAAACAATCTCCTTCGCCGAAGCAGCCGAGCTCGCCTACTTCGGCGCCAAAGTGCTGCATCCATCGACCGTGGTTCCGGCCATCGACAAGAACATTCCGGTGCGCATCCTCAACTCGCGGCGGCCGGAGGTGGAAGGCACGCTCATCGTGCGCGAGACAGTGCACTGCGCGAACGTCGCCAAGTCGATTGCTTGCAAGAAGAAGATCACGCTCGTCAACATCGTGTCGACGCGGATGCTGATGGCGCACGGATTTCTTCGGCGCATCTTCGAGGTGTTCGATCGTTACGAAACGCCGGTTGATATGGTGGCCACGAGCGAGGTGAGCGTATCGCTCACCATCGACAATCTGGCACGCTTGAAAGACATCTCTCGCGAGCTGCGCCAGTTCGCTGACGTCACTGTGGAAGAAGATCAGGCAATCGTCTGTCTGGTGGGCGATAACATCCGCTACACACCCGGCGTGGCAAGCCGGACTTTCCACGCGCTCAGCGACATTAACATTCGCATGATCTCGCAAGGCGCATCGTTGTTGAATCTGAGCGTGGTTGTCGCTCAGGACGACTTGAAATCCGCCGTCGAACGTCTTCACGGCGAGTTCTTCCGCGATCCCGACGTGGCGGTGTTCGCCGCATGAAGATCGCACTGGTCGGCTACGGCAAGATGGGCAAGTTGATCGACCAGCTTGCCCCCGAGTTCGACGTTGAGGTCGGGCCCAAGCTAGACGAACACAACAACGCCAATTTCGCGGGACTCACCCGCGAGAACCTCGACGGCGTCGACGTAGCGATTGAATTCTCCACGCCGCAAACCGTTGTCGAAAACGTGGAGCGCCTGGCCGCTCTGGGGGTCAACGTTGTGGTTGGGACCACGGGATGGGCCAAGGACTTCGAGCGAGTGCGACAGGCCGTTGAGAAGAACAGCATCGGCTTGGTGTGGAGCCCGAATTTTTCCATCGGCGTGCAGGTTTTCTTTCGGCTGGCGGCCGAAGCTTCTCGCCTGCTGAAAGACCATCCGGAATACGGCTCCTGGGCTTGGGAGATCCATCACGACACCAAGGCCGACGCTCCATCCGGCACACTGCTGAAGATCGTAGAAGAGATGAAGGGGGCGGGATACACTCGGAAGATCGATGTAAGTTCGAACCGGGCCGGCCGCCACCCGGGGACCCATGAAATTGGCTTCGACTCGCAGGCGGATACCGTCACCCTGCGTCACACCGCCCGCAGCCGCGAAGGGTTTGCTCGCGGGGCGCTGAAGGCAGCTCAGTGGGTTCGCGGCAAACGCGGCATGGTCGAGTTCGGCGAGACTTTATTCTCCTAAGAGGTGGTACATGAGGACGTTCAAAGGATGTGGAACCGCGCTCGTCACGCCGTTCAGGTCCGACGGCTCGCTTGATGAAAGCACGCTGCGGAGCCTCATCCGGCGTCAGATTGAGGACGGCGTTCACTTCCTGGTGCCCTGCGGCACCACGGGCGAAAGCCCGACGCTGAGCCATGAGGAACATCTGCGGGTGGTCGAGATCGCAGTGGAGGAAGGCAAGGGCACAACGCCTGTGCTCGCAGGAGCGGGCGGCTACAACACCGCGGAAGTGATCGAGCTCGCCAAAGCAGTCCAGTCCCTTGGCGCCGATGGAATCCTGTCCGTCACTCCGTACTACAACAAGCCCACCCAGGAAGGTCTGTATCTGCACTATAGGGCCATTGCCGAGGCCATCGACATTCCTATCGTTGTATACAGCGTCGCGGCACGAACGGGTGTCAACGTCGAGCCCGCAACGCTCAAACGCCTCACCGAAATCGACAACATCGTCGCGGTGAAAGAGGCGTCCGGTATGCTCGGCCAGATGACGCGCATTCGTGCGCTCACCCCGAATCTGACCCTGTTATCCGGCGACGATCTGCTGACTTCAGCCGTGCTCGGCATCGGCGGCGAAGGCGTGATTTCGGTTGCGTCGAACGTGGTCCCGAAGGAAATGAGCCAGTTGGCCGAGACCAACGATTTCGCCATTACCCAGCGCCTGCTTGCGCTCATGGACGCTCTGTTTATCGAATCGAACCCAATTCCGGTGAAGGCTGCGATGGCAATGATGGGTCTGCTGGAGCCCGTGTGGCGGCTCCCGTTATGCGCGCCGCAACCGTCCACGGAAGCGAAGCTCCGGCAAGTGCTGTCCGAACTGGGACTCGTGAATGCTTGAACAACGCATCGAAGAACTCTTCGACAACAAACCCGCTCAAAACACAGAGGAGCACTTCCGCCTCTTCCAGAATTTCAAGGCGGCACTGAACTCGGGCTCCATTCGGGCCGCGGAGCCTGCGCCTGACACCAAGAGTGGATGGCGCGTGAATGGCTGGGTTAAGAAGGGTATCCTGCTCGGCTTCCGTCTAGGGGCCATTGTCGATATGTCGATCGATCCTGTGCGCCAGCCGTGGTTCGACAAGGCAACCTATCCTGTGAAGCGATTCGGAGTGGATAGCGGCGTGCGCATCGTGCCTGGCGGCTCGACCATCCGCGACGGCTGCTATGTTGGCAAGGGCGTCACGTGCATGCCGCCGATGTACATTAACGTCGGCGCTTATGTGGGCGACGGCACGATGGTCGATTCGCACGCGCTCATTGGTAGTTGCGCCCAAATCGGCGCACGATGCCACGTTTCTGCCGCATCTCAAATTGGAGGCGTGCTCGAACCGGTCGGCGCGATGCCGGTGATTATCGAAGACGACGTGCTGGTGGGTGGCAATTGCGGCGTGTATGAAGGCGCCGTAGTGAAAAGCCGAGCCGTCCTCGGCACCGGCACGATTCTGAATCGCTCCACGCCCGTCTACGACTTGGTGAAAGGCGAAGTTTACAGCGCGACCGACACCGACCCGCTCATCATTCCTGAAGGCGCCGTCGTGGTAGCCGGCTCGCGAGCCATCCAGTCCGGCAAAGGCAAGGAGTGGGGCATCTCCCTCTACACGCCGGTCATCGTGAAGTATCGCGACGCGAAGACGGACGCCAAGATTCAGCTAGAAGATCTTCTCCGCTGAATCGGGGAAATAGGTGCCAGCGCCCTATTTCCCCTTTTTCGGCGGGCTTTCCTCTTCTAATCAGAGACTTAGCCCCGAGAAACTGGGGTAATTGGGGGCTGTCCCCATTTTTCCGCGGACTCGATCGCTCGGAGCGTTTTGCGCGCCGTCTCTTCCCACGTGAAAGCAGCGGCGCGGGCGCGTCCCCTGGCCGCCATCTCTGCCCGCAGCACCGCATCTGAGCTCAACCGCCGGAACGCCGCAACCATCCCCGCGCGATCTTCAGGCGCAAACTCCAACGCCGCGCCGCCCACGATTCCATGCAGCGGCTCGATATTCGAGCACGCCAGCGGCAACCCCGCCGCCATCGCTTCCACTACCGGTAGCCCGAACCCTTCGAAAGTCGACGGATACACCATGGCGGTCGAGCGCCGAAACAAGTCGTACAACCGCGAGCGCTCAACCCACCCCGTCAGTTCTACCGACTCATCCAACCCTAACTCCGCAATTCTAGCCTCTACCGCCTGAGTGTGAAAACCACGAATGCCCGTCATCACCAGCCTCCACTCGGGCCGCTCACGCTGAAACTCTGCAAACGCGAACAGCAGGTTGTCAAGGTTCTTGTGCGGATGCAGGGTCGACACCGATAGAAAGAACGGCTCTGGCGAACGCGCGGCCGCCTGCTCGGCGCCGATGTCGTAGAACGCCGGCTCGACGCCCAGCGGCGCTACCACGATGCGATCGTCCGCCACGCCGTAGAACCGCCGCAGATCTACGCGCGTTGCCTCCGAATCAGCAACCAACATCCGACTCCGCTTCACACTCAACGCCAGAAAGAAGTTCCAAGCCAATAGATCGGCGCGGCGAAAATGCTCGGGATGACGCTTATGCTGCAGATCGTGAAATACCGTGACGTTCGGACAGCCTGGAAACGCCGGGGCAGTGAACCCCGGGTTGAACATCACCTCCACCCTCAGCCGCCGAGCCTCACGAGCGAGCGTTGTCTGCTCAAACAGCAACCGCGATGGCCGATTCACCGCACGCACCGCCTGCGGCACATGCGCCATGCCCGCCGGGATCAGATCGGGCCCCGTCTCCGCATTGGTGAACACGAAGAACTCATGCCCGACATCGAGGCGAGCGAAAGCCTGTAGCAGATTGCGAAGGTAAATCTCAGTGCCGCCGACACCCCCGGGAATCAGGTAAAGCGCATTGACGCCGATCCGCATCTAGCGACGCAACTGCACGGCCGCGAGCCCCTGCTGCGCCTGCGCGCTATTCGGATTCAAAGCCAATGCGCGCTGATATTCTGCCACCGCCTGCGGCATCTCCCCGCGACTCGCATAAACGTTGCCGCGATAAACGTAAGTCATCTCGAACCGCGGGTCCAGCTTCTCCGCCATCGCAAGCGCTTCCAACGCCTCATTTGCGCGCGCGTGCTTGCCGTAGATCATTCCAAGCTGCGAATAACCGTGCGCCGTCGGCTGCGCCTGCATGGCCTGCCGAATCTTGGCCGCCGCTTCATCCACACGGTTGGCGCATTCCAGCGCCAGCGCCCAATCGATCAGCAAGCGCTCATCGATCTTGTCCATCTTCGACACACGCTCGTATGTCGCCGCCGCTTGGCCGCACTGGCCATTCAGCCACTGCGCGTGCGCAAGCTGAAACACCGCTCGAGCATTGCCTGGCGCCTTTTCCACCGTATCCGTCCACAGCGCGAGCGCGCTTCCCCACACGTGATTCCGCTGATAACTCAACCCGCCCGCAACAACGCATACGGCGCTCAAGATGCCGATCATCGTGCCGCGAGCCACCGTCCATCGCCGCAGGAAATCTACGGTGATAAACAGCAAACATATGAATGGCAGATACAAGCGGCGCTCTACCGCGACGTCGCGAATCGGCACCACTGACGAAGTAGGCGCAAGCAGAATAAGAAAGCCAAAGTATCCCAAGGCGGCGAGCGGAAACGCGCGTCGATACCACCAGGCGACCACGGCCAGCGCCACCAGACCGAGCAGCGCAACCATCGATCCGCCATCCACGATTGAGCGTGAGATGGAAAATTCGTAATCGGCGCTTTGCCCGAACGGCGCCACGTAGAGTCGCAGATATAACCAGATCACGCGGAACTGGGTGAACAGATACTCATACCAGGTGAACTCTTTGATCTTGAACCCCGCCGTCTGCGCTCCCGCGAGAACTTTGGCGACAGCAGCCAAACCCACAACTGCGGCCGCTACAATCATGCCGTATAGCTTCCAATTCTTGCGGATGGCCGTGAAGGCGAACGGCGTGATCACGAAGTAGTCGGTCAGCAGCAGCAGCGCAGGTAGCACGGTGGTGTGCTCCTTGACTGTGCACGCGATGCCGAATAGAAGCAGCACTGCGATCGCTCGACCAAGCGACGCCGCCGTATCCCGCCGATACACGAACACCGCGAACGCGCTCAGGAAAAAGAAAATGCTCATCGCTTCCGACCGGCTCGCCACATAAGCCACCGACTCGGTCTGCACCGGATGCAGCAGGAACAGCGCTCCGGAAAACGCGGCGAGCGCCTCCCGTTTCCATCCCGTCTCACCGGTCCAAGCCAAAACGCGACGCACCACCAAACCGGCAAGAATCCCATTCACCGCATGGAACACGACATTCACCGCATGGTATGGATACGGGTCCAGCCCCGTTGTCTTATAGTTCAGCCAGTAGCTGATCATCAGGAACGGACGGACACCCATCCACTGCGAGAACGGGCCGTCTCCCACCATGAAGAACGGAAGATAGCTGTCGTCGAAGAGGAATTCACCTTTCAACGCGGGTCCATAAACTTCGAAGGCAACAAACAGGACCAGCACGAATCCAAGAGCCCAATGCCACCACGCAGGACTCCACGTGGCCGGCGCAGCGGCTGCGGCCTTCGGAGTGGCCGCGGGACGGCTCTTCTCAGGTTGTTTCGGGATGTTGACGCTGCGCTTCATGAATCGATTTCTGACGATATTCCAGTATGGCAAGCTTCTGCGCAAGGGCGATGTTGTTGTCCTTCAGCTCCGATATTCGCAGCGAAACGCGGTACAACACCACCAGGAACACGCCCAGCATCAATACGATCACCACCAGTGGTGGATACTGAATCTGCAGCGCCTCAGCCATCCATTCCACGAGCCGGCGATTGAACGAGACGATCACCAGCACCGTGGCCGCCACCAGCCAGCTAACCGAATATTCCACGCGGATATGCTCGCGGCGAACCGAAGCGAGCACCCAAATGACCAACACAGCGCTGAATCCGCCAAGCACCATTAACATCCGGTCCATACGCTATTTCCTTTTCCGGCCTTCGAACTTCAAGATATTCACGAATACTCCGAGCAGCACGTGGATCAGGTAATACACCGACTTGATCGCCGTGATCGAACTTCGCCCCGCCTGCCGTGGACGTACCCGGCATGGAACTTCCACGAAGCGAAACGCCTTTCTCTGCAGCACCACCAGAGCTTCGATCTCGGGGTATTCAAGCGGAAAGCTGCGGCTGAACAGAGCTAAAGCCTCGCGATTCACGCCCACAAACCCGGATGTAGGATCGTACACCCATGTACCGAGAATCGGCCGGAGGATCGTGCGGAATACGATGATGCCGAAGGCGCGAAACACGCTGGTATAGTTCCGCTGGCCGGCCGCGTAGCGCGATCCGATCACCATCTGGCAACCTGCGCTTTTCAGCGCGTCGAACACGCGCGGAATGTCGCTAGCCGAATGTTGTCCATCCCCATCCACGCGGATCACGTACTGAAACCCCGCTTCGAATGCCAGCTTGTAACCAGCCTGCACGGCCCCGCCGAGCCCAAGGTGATGCGGTAGGGCGAGCACATCGGCCCCTGCGGCGTCCGCCATCTGCACGGTGGCATCGGCCGACGCGTCGTCGATGACGAGCACCGGGACACCCGGCATCTCGCGCTGAATATCGACTATCACCTGCGCGATCGCGCCCTGCTCGTTGAAGCACGGGATCAAAACCAGAAGCCCGCGCTCCCCCGGAATCAGCGGCCCGCTCAATGCGCCGCCACCTGTTTGGCCGACACGGAATGGCGCCGTAGCTTGCGAGCGAACTCCGCCGCGCCGATCCTTGCGCCGGAACGAATTCCGCGGCGCTTAGTTAACAACGCAGGTAATGCGCGGAGCAATGCCAGATGCGCCCGCAAAACCAGCCAGGCCAACTTCGCCGCCCCTCCCCCTTGCCCCGCAAACTCAGCGGCTTTCCCGCGCCCCTGAAGCAACATCGCCACGTGCCAAAAGTACCGAGCCATCGACACGAACGGAACAGCCAACAGCATTCGCAACGGGAAGTTCTTCATCGCGACCCAAACGCGATTGCGCTCCACGTAATACGCCTTCAAGGAGGACGCGCGTCCCGCCGAATGCGAATACCGGTGCTCTACCAGGGCATCGGCGACATACAAGCAACGCCACCCCGCCCAAAGTGCCCGCAATCCGAGATCGGTATCTTCGCAATAGAGGAAAAAGTCAGCGTCAAAGCCACCCGTCTGCGCTAACATTGTTCGTCGATACATCGCAGCAGACCCGCTCGGCAGAAGCGCTTCTTCGGTGCATGAGTACAGCCCTGGATCGGCTCCATGCCCGCGTTGCGTGCTGCTCGCATCCGCGCAAATCAGCATGCCTGCCGAATCCAGTCCAGCGCCGTCATGCAATCGCACGCTCGATGCGCATAGGCCAACCTCTGGGCGAGCTTCCATCGCACGCACCAGCGCCGCAATCCAGTCCGGATGTGCCACAGCATCGTCATTCAACGTCGCCACGTACGGGGCGTGCGACCACTGGATCCCCTGGTTCACGGCTCCGCCGAATCCAGCATTCATTCGGTTCTCAATCACGTGCGCCCTGCAGCCTTCCGGCAATAGTCCCCGAGCACGACCTAAACCGCTGTTATCCACCACAACCACTTCCAACTCACCATAGGACTGTGCTTCCAGCGACCGCAGGCATTCGGTTAAGGCGGAGTCCGCCGCAAGCGTGGGAACCACTACCGTGACGGTGGGTGTGGACAATTTTCAGTTTACCGTGGAGCCCCGATTTTCGTACCACTTCAACGTCTGCGACGCCGCGCCGATGCAGGCGATATCCACCCGCTTGTCTCCGTTCAAATCCAGCGCGATGCAAGCCGCGGCAGGCATGCCGCCCTCATCGAGCGCACGCCGACCCCAAACCTTGCCGTCAAACCGGTAGACATACACCGCCTTCGGACCGCCGCGACACCCCGCAATGATCTCGTCGCGGCCATCGCCATCTAGGTCCGCCGTCACAATCGTGTGCCCGTCGGCGAGCGCGTTGTCTATTACTATCCGCTTTCCCCCCGTATACACGGCGACCATGTTTCCATGCCACGGCTCCACCGCGGCCACAAAGCGTTCCTTCCCAAACGTACCGATGGCTACATCACTGGAGCCGCCCTTCGGCCAATCGGCAGGCGAGCCTTTCGCAACCCGCTCGCGCTTCCAATTGCCATCCCAGCGATACACATCGATGCCGGTGAACCCTGCGGTGAGCACATCCTCCTTGCCGTCGCCGTTCCAATCACGAACTACAATGCCATGCACCACGCCCCGATTCGTCACCGGAATCGATTGCCGCTTCCAATCCTTCGGATCGTAGAAGTACAACGGAGTCGCCGCGGCAAAGTCGGGCGGCTCAGCCGTAGCGCCGGTCAGTACTGAATTCACCAACACCTTCTTACCGGTGCCCAAGAAATCGGCCCAGCGCAAGCGATGAGAAGTGGGCACTCGATCGATCTCCTGAGCTGTCCATTTGCCCCCCCGGAAGCGCAGGATCGCCACCGTGCCGACACTGTTTTTTGCGACATTCGCGAACTCGTACGCAAGCGCGAGTTCCGGAACGCCATCGCCATCCAGGTCGTGAGCGGCCACGTTGATCATGTTCGTGAAAGGACCCGTAATCACGTGGCGCTGCCATGACGGATTCTCATACCAGACGAGTTCCGGCATGCCGCTGGCGAGCGCAATCAGATCGGGCCTTCCATCGCCATTCATGTCCGCTGGGATTACCTGGTATCCGCGAATCAGGCCGGTCGCAATCGTGTGCTCGCGAAACTCTTGCGCCCACGCAGCCGCGCCAATCAGCAAAGTCAGAACAAATCGGGGAACCATCAAGGTGTCACGGAGGAGAATATCATCATGCACCCGCCCTCGCCCAGCAAGCCTGCGCCTTCGGGGTGGCGCGAGCGCATCTCCGCCCTCCGTAATGTTCCGCCGCTGCTGCGCATGGTGTGGGAAACCAGCCCACCCCTGAGCCTCGCCGTCGTCACCCTTCGCATCACCGCGGCAATGCTTCCGGTCGCGATGCTCTACGTATCGAAGCTCATCATCGACCACGTCGTCGCCGCCATATCCGGCACACCATTGCCCGTCGAGCGCATCTGGTGGCTGCTCGGCATCGAAGCAGGCTTAGCGGTTCTCGGAGATGCGATTGCGCGAGCCACAGCCTTGTGCGACAGCCTGCTTGGCGATCGCTTCACCAATCACATCAGCCTCCGAATGATGGCGCACGCCGCGCGGCTGGACTTGGTTGCCTTCGAAGATCCCGTCTTTTACGACAAGATGGAGCGGGCTCGCCGCCAGACCACGGGACGTCTTGGCATGCTGGCAAGCCTTGCCTCCATGGCGCAGCAGTTCGTCACGCTGCTCTCGTTGTCGGTCGGTATCCTGGCGTTTTCGCCGATCTTATTGCTTCTCTTGATCGCTGCCATCGTGCCCTCGTTCCTCGGCGAAACACGTTTTGCGATGCTCTCGTATTCCCTGCTCTTCCGCTGGACGCCGGAACGCCGCGAGCTCGACTACCTGCGTATGCTCGGCGCGAGCAACACAAGCGCCAAAGAAGTGAAGATCTTCGGCCTGGGCGATCACCTCACCGAACGCGCGCGTGATCTATTCACGCGCTTCTACAACGAGAACAAAGGGCTCGCCATTCGCCGCGCGATCACAGGGGCGCTCCTCAATCTGTTGCCGGCGCTCGGCTATTACGGCGCGTACGCTTACATCCTTTATCGAGCCCTGAACGGAGCCCTCACGGTCGGCGACCTCACCTTCCTGACGGCTGCCTTTGCGCGCTCCCGCGGGCTAATAGAGCAGGTCTTCACAGGTTTTTCCGGCATCGCCGAGCAGGCCATCTTCATCGAAGACCTCTTCGATTTCTTCCGCACCGAACCCGCGATCGCTTCGAAGCCCAACGCGCTGCCGGGGCCGCGCCCCATCCGCTCCGGATATGAGTTCCGGGATGTGTCCTTCGCTTACGCTGGCTCCTCCAAACTCGTCCTCGACAGCATTAGCTTTCGCATCGAAGCCGGTGAGCGCATCGCCTTAGTCGGCGAGAACGGCGCGGGGAAAACGACCTTGGTTAAACTCCTCGCGCGTCTTTACGACCCGACGGCCGGCACGATCCTGCTCGACGGTGTCGACCTCCGCGATTACAACGTCGAAGACCTGCGCCGCGAAATCGGAGTCATCTTCCAGGACTACATGCGCTACGACATGCGCGTGCTTGAAAACATTGGATTCGGCCGCATTGAGCAACTCAGCAACGATGGCCGTGTGCGCGAGGCCGCCGCGAAAGCTTACGCCGACTCCGTGGTTGCGGCTTTGCCGTTGGGCTACGCGCAGATGCTGGGACGTCGGTTCGAGGGCGGCGTGGATCTATCGGGCGGCCAATGGCAGAAGATCGCGCTCGCCCGAGCCTACATGCGGGACGCGCAGGTGCTCATTCTGGACGAACCCACCGCGACGCTCGATGCGCGCGCCGAGTACGAGGTCTTCCAGCGGTTCACCGATCTGACGCGAGGAAGAATGGCCGTTCTGATCTCGCACCGCTTCTCCACGGTGCGCATGGCCGAACGCATTCTGGTGCTGGAACACGGCCGCATCCTGGAGCAGGGTTCGCACGAGCAACTGGTTGCCCTTCGAGGTCGGTACGCGGAGTTGTTCGAACTGCAGGCCGCAGGGTATCGCTAACTGGCTAAACCGCGACTTTCGGGCGCCTGCTCACCGGCTGCCGCTTGGCTGCGCTCTGCGTCGCTAGATACACGGCTTGAGATAGGAACGCCGGCCCGAGCGCAAACGAAGCAGCGGCCGGATACCAGATCAGCCACGTTGCCGGAAGCAGCGCATCGGGTACGAAGCCATACGCCACCAGCGTAATCCCGAGATCCCCCAGGGCTGTGAGGAAGATAGCAACGACGTACGCGGTCCAGCATGCCGCCACCAGCCCGCCACCCATCTGAGAAACCGAGCGCTTCAGCAGAATCGCCTGAAACAGCAACAGGCACAACAAAACGTCGGTGATGAACCCTGACGATGGGGAAATCATGTTTTGGATCACCCCGGACACTGCCATCGCCGCGCAGCCAGCCACCAGAAACCAGTCGGTCGCTTGAAGCCGGACCGAATACCCGAGCGTCCGGTATAAACGCAGCACTCCGCGCAAACCCCACGCAAGACACCCAAGCGCCAGCGGACCCGAGACAAAGATCCCGATGTCCCGCACTCGCGCGTCCGGCTGCAAACCATGCGCTACAAACACGCCCACCAATCGCAAAGCGGCGCCTACCATGATCGCCGTCCAGGCGCGATACAACTCCTCTCCTGGTTGGAAGGCTTTGCGAACGCGTAACGCGAAGGCGAGCTCAAGAAACGCGAACGATATCAGGAATGCCGAGCCGACGTGCGTGAAGTAGTAGCCGTACAACTCTGACCAGCCACCCGTATAGGCCCACAAAACCAAACCCAGGCTAAGGTGTAGCCCGGCCACCAGCATCAGCTTCTGTGGCCCGGAATTACTCCCAAGCGAGGGCATCAGCTTGCCATCCGTCCGAGAAAGGCGTCCGCGGCTCGATTGCCGAGGAAGGCCGCGAGCTCAGCGCGAACGATCTTCGGGGCGGCGCCTTCTGTCAGCCGCTCGGCGGCTCGGCTGCCCAGCATTCGGCGCACGTCCGCTATCAGGATCTGTCGCTCCCCGGAGGAAGCCGAAATCGCCGACAGGATGCGCTGCTTAAGGAAAGAAAGCTCCGCAGGTTGGGTCTCCGGAGCAGCGACCAGTTCCAGCAATTCGAGACCGCCGCGCATCTCGTTCTGGCATGTCTCGCAGCCTCGCGTATGGTAGCGCGTAAGCGCATTTTCCAAATCGTTTAGCTGAAGGTCCGCGCATGCCTGAAGAATGTCGGGAGCAGGATGCCGCCTCAGGAGCGTAGTGAACAGCACTCGCACGATCCTAGGCATCATTAATCCTTGTTCAACTCCCTCTTGATCTTCCGAACCGCGCGCGCCAGCAGCGCGCCGACTGTCCCGATTCGTATGCCAAGAACGCATGCGATTTCATCATAGCTCAAGCCTTCAGCGCGTAAGCGTACGCACGATAACTCGCGAGGAGAAAGAATGTCCGCGAATCGATCGCTCAACTGCGCGGCCTCGACGTCGGCCAAAGGTCCGTGGTCCGGATCCGCGGTTTTCGATGCGTACTCCAACGGCAGGTTCGATTCGCCGGAGTTGTCTAAAACGTAGTTGAAGACGACCTTGTACAGCCACGCGCGCGGAGCCTCGATCACAGTTCCATCGGATCGCCGCGCGAAGTACCGCAGAAAGGATTCCTGCACCGCGTCGTGCGCCATTTCGCGGTTGCCTGCAATGGCGGTGGCATATCGCAAAAGCGCTCCGCCGTATGTTTCATAAAGCGAGCACACCTCCCGCTGCAGATCGGCTGGAGTGGTTTCTGGAACTTTGTCCGAGGCGAGTTCCTCGTCCCGGGTAACCGGCAAATCCTTGGCCTGCAACTGCCGGAGATCCATGCTGTGCGAGTCGCTCACTTCTTTAGTTAACACGAAACTTAACACGAAACGAGTCGGGACCAAATAGAAGATCCGGTACTAAGGCGTTTCAGGAACGCGTTTAGGTAAAACCGAGCGCCAGAAAAACCCTATTCGCGGGGTCTTACTCCTGTAGGTCGGCTTATGTCTTTACCCCCGCATTTTCGCCCGCTCCGCCCCCGCCTGAGTGTCACCAAGCGACCCGCGGAAAAGGGCCAGGTCTTCATCGAGTCAGCCATCATTACAATCCCTCTGATGTTTCTCATCTTCGGGCTCATCGATACGAGCCTGGCGCTCTGGGTGCGAGCCACACTGGAGCACGCGGCACTCGCGTTCGCACGTTGCGCGATCACGTATCGCTTGGATCCCGGAGTTCGCATCGACGCCTCGCACCAAAATCTCGTTAAGTGACATGCTATGGGGCTTGTGAACGACTCCGATATTTCGATTACTTATTATAACGGCGATATCACGACGGGAGACCTGCTAACCCCGCTCCCTGCCAACGCCGGAAATCGCCCCGACAACGTAGTCGTCATCCGAGTCCGCAGAAATTGGATATGGATCGTGCGATCCCTCATGTCAGCTTCTCCAAGTGTGCTGGAAGGCACTTCAGCGGATCGCATGGAGTCGCTCGGAGCCGGACAGAACCCGCCGCCAAGGATTTAGGAATCACATGAACCGGCTAAGAACAACAACTCGGCGTCGAAAGACGCAAGGCGGCATCGCCGTTTTCGTGGAATTCGCCTTAACCATGATCGTCTTGACACCCATGACCATCGGGACCATTGTGGTCGGTCTAGGCTTGTCGCGCTACCTTCAAACCGGCAGCGTGTGCCGGAGCGCCGCCAGCCTTTTTGTCCGAGGAGTCAACTTCGTTGTGCCGGCGAATCAAAAAATTCTAGGCGCTGTCTCGCACGGCCTGGGTTTGGCTGACGCGAACGGCAACATTCTTCCCAACGGTCGTGGTGTAGTCATACTTTCCGTTCTCGCTCGCATCGGTGATATTGAATGCGCAAACGAAGGCTACGCGGCAAACGACCCTCGTTGCACGAATCGCGGCCGCGTCGTAGTCACCAAACGCATCGTGATCGGCAATCGGAATCTTCGAAACAGCATCTACGCGAATCCCACCCGTCCCCCCAAGCCGGACGGAAGCTTCGAGTCGGCGCATTACGTTCTGGAATCCGCTTTCGTAGCGCCACAATTCGGCACAAACATAAGCCAGGGAACCCCAACCCTGGGTCCTGGCGAAATTACATATGTCGCTGAAACTTACTTCACAGCCCCCGAACTGAATCTGTTCCCGGGTGTGCTTTCGGCGAGCGGCTTCGCCCATAAAAACCTCTTCTAAACCAACAGGAGCCCTAATGACGAACGCACGAAATAAACGCTCCCGAGGCTACGCAGTTCTGCTTCTGGCCGTGCTGGCGCTTACATTGATACCCCTCGCCGGTCTGGCCATAGATTGCGCGATCCTGTACATCGTCAAGGCACGAATCTCGGCTGCCTGCGACGCGGCTGCTCTTGCCGCGGCGCGCAACCTGAGCCTGGGTCAGACTTTAGCCGAGCAGGAGGCGACCGCCAGAGCACGCGCTCTCTCTTTCTACAATGCGAATTTCGCCGAGAATTTCCTCGGCGCCACCAGGCTCCCCCCCACCATCACAATCCCGCCGGGTTCTGTAAACAATGTCCTGAACATCACGGTTTCCGGCAGTGCTCGCGTCCGGACCTACTTCATGGGGATGTTGCGAGGCTCAAACATTGGCGTGGTCAATGTTGCCGCTACCGGCACGGCCGCCCGCCGCGACGTCAAGATGATGCTCGTCCTCGATCGGTCGAGTTCACTGGACACCTCCGGCGACTGCGATCTGATGAAGTCGAAATCCTCCGAATTTGTCGGCCGATTCGCCGACGGCAGAGACACAATAGGGCTTGTGGTTTTCGGCACCAACATGGTGGTAATTCCGCCAAGCCAGACCTTCATGAATCGGATTCAGGATACGATCGAAGACATTGATTGCGGCGAAAACACCTCCGCGTCAATGGCGTACTGGAGGGCATACGAGGAACTCGTAAACTCCAATCCGATGCCGGCCGCGCTCAATACAATCGTGTTCTTCACGGACGGCATCCCCAACGGAATATGGGCCGATTTCGACGTAAGGAACGCCTCAGGTAATCGCTTCGGCTACAGGGAAGGCCCCTGTGGGCATAACGATACGTGCCCCATACCCGCGTCCACCTGTAGCAATCCAGGCAACAGGATTCGCGGCGTTCTCGTGCAATGGGGGGATAACCAGCCACGCGGGGCTGTCGCCGGACTCTTCGAGCCGGTAGGCGCGCAAGTGACGGACTCCGCTCCAAGAGTCGCGCGAGCCGGCTGCGCTTTCAGCGCGAATGGCAACCATGCCGAGAAAGTGCGAAAGGATTTGCGGTTTATCCCTGATGTGGACGCCCAATCCAATCGCATCCGCAATTACCCGATTGGGTACAGCCAGTACAAGCAATTTGTGACAAACCCGGATTCCGACTTTGACATTCAGTATCCAAACCAGATCCGCCTCGATCGGCCGTCAACCATAGCGAAAGCCTCGTCTAACCTGCTGGATTACGGAGCCCAACGAGTTCGCAACCGCGCACTGAACTCGCAAATAGGAGTCGTAACTTACGTCATCGGCCTCGGTAGTCGCTCGCTGCCCATCCAACAGCAGCCGGACGACGTCCTTCTGGCGCGGGTGGCGAACGATCCCGGCGACCCATATGACGCAAGTCGTATTCGAAGCCCTATCTATGTCGATGATCCTCTGTTGAGTGACGGCATGTACATCCGCGCCACAAACGACGCGGAAATGTCCGCGGCTTTCCACAAGATCGCGAGTGAATTGCTGCGCCTCACTAAGTAAATCTAACGTGCTGCGAGCGCGGGTTCCTCGCGCTCGCGCCGCACTTCAACCTCATCCCAGATCCGCCGCAACACATTCCGGCTGTATTCAAAGAAATGACGATCCGGAGTGAACACTTCCAGCGTGATCGTCCCGTCGAAACCACACTCCTTCAAAGCGCGCACCGAGCGGTGCACATCCAGATTCCCTGCCCCCAATGGAAGATGCAAGTCCGCGTGGCCGCCTCGATTATCGTGCAGATGCACGTGTCGCAAGCGCTTGCCATGGGCCTTCAAAATCTCCTCCGTCGTATTGTGCGGAACCATCAGGTTGGCGTGCCCGATGTCCAGGTGCAGGCCCAGCTTCGGCATAGGATCCAGCAGTTCCCCCAACTGCCGAGCGTCGTTAAAATCCCCGGGCAGGTTCTCAATCATTAGCCCGACCCCGACGCGATCCGCATACTCCTGCAACTCCGCAAGCGACTCCAGATTTCGCCGGATATAGAACCCGCGATCGTGCATCGGCGCATGACGATCGGGGTGAAGATTCATCCACGCCGCCCCTACCTCGGCAAATAAGTCCAAGCAGCGGCGCAGCTCTTCCACGGCGCCATGGCGCACCGCCTCGAACGCGCTCGCAAACGGCAGATAGTAAGCTGTGTGCCCCACCACGCCCATGCCGTTCCGTTCCAGTTCGCGGCGAATCGCAGCCGCATCGATCCTCCAGGACGCAGCCGCGGGCGGCTCGATGGTCAAGTCGATGAATTCCAAACCCAACTCTGCCATCCAGCGGATCTCGCTGAGAACGTCATGCGCCGGGTGGTTCATCGCGCCAATCTGCATAAGGAAAAAGCCTCCTCGATTTTGGGGACGCGATCAGGCAGCCATGGTTTCGCAGAACCACGGACGGGTATCGAGCAGATCCGGGCGCGGCGGCCGCCCTGCCGGATCCTCCACCTTCTCGGCCGGCGCAATTTCAAGCTTTTTCCAAAGCCAAGCCGGAAACTCTGCTGCCCGCTCCGGCGACACCCATGAGAACACCGAAAGCAGACCCCGCATCAACGGCAGATCATGCTCGACACGCCGCAACAAATGATTCCAATCGAGTGACGCTCCCGTCGCGCCAATCAGGTTGATAAGGTCCGGCCAGTCGCAACGATCCCGCTGCAAAACGTACAGCTTCGACCAGATCAGCTCTTCGGGCGGGATCACACGAAACCGCTGCCTGAACATATCGACCTCCGGCCCGCGCTCCAGCCACCCGAGATCCACCTCGGCGCGCTGGTTCGCCATCGCCCAAATCGAATCCACAATCACCTCGCCGTCGTGCGCCCGATAGATCCAATTCCGGTCGTAAGGCTTGGTGTCGAAATAATCCTGCATCCCGCACTGCGTCACCACATCGATCGCCCACTCGCGATGCTCAGGCAGAATATATATGTCCATATCCTTCGTGTAACGGCCTTTTCCCGTATACACGCCGACGGCTAATCCGCCGCCGAGCGCGAACGGCACTTCTTCACTGACCGCACGATCCAAAACGCATTTGTATTTCCGCCAATGATCGGGCGCAATTAATTCCTGCCAGTTGATTTCATGCGTAGGAACTCGGTAAGCAGCCATGACAAAGGTTCTCCTTCATGCCCAGCGCAATTTGCGACGCAGTGCCGGTCCGTTCACTGCAATCGCTGTACCAAACAGATAACTTCCTTACACATCTGTGGGTTGGCATTCCGAGCGCCCCTTGCCGGCTGCGAAAAGTTCTCGGTTACCGCAATCTCCGGGTAAGATCTCCATGGACTTGCCCTCGCCTAGGTCTGCTACATTTGGTTCAAAGATGTCAGACAAGAAGCTTCACATCGTGCCGCTCGGTGGACTCGGCGAGTTCGGCATGAACTCGATGGCGATTCGGTATGGCGACGACATCATCGTCATTGACGCGGGCATGATGTTCCCCGAAGCTGAACTCCTCGGCGTCGACATCGTTACTCCAGACTTCGCCTATCTCGAAGAGCATCGCGAGATGGTCCGAGGTCTCGTCCTCACCCATGGCCACGAGGACCACATCGGCGGAATTCCGTTCCTGCTCTCACAGATCGATTTGCCCATCTATGGCACCGAGTTCACGCTCGCCTTGGTCGAACGCCGCCTGGAAGAACACGAACTCCTCAAGCAGACCAAGCTCCATCGCGTCAAACCCAAAGACAAGATCAAGCTCGGACCCTTTGAGATTGAGTTCATCCACGTCACGCATTCGATCGTCAGCGCCGTGGCCCTTGCCATCACCACCCCGCTCGGCGTCATTATTCACACCGGCGATTTCAAGGTCGACCCCACTCCCACCGACAACGAGCTTTTCGACCTTCACACCTTCGCCGAATACGGCAAGCGCGGCGTCCTGCTACTACTCAGCGATTCCACCAACGTGAATCGGCCCGGCTACACCGAAAGCGAGCGCGCCGTTCGCCCGCGCTTTGAAGACATCTTCAACCGCGCCGACAATCGACTCGTCATCTCCTGCTTCAGCTCCTCCATCCACCGCCAGCAGATGATTCTCGAGTTGGCCCATGAGTTCGGACGCAAGGTCGCGTTTCTTGGCCGCAGCATGAACAGCGTGATGGAGATCACGCACAACCTGGGCCTTCTCAACATTCCCGACGGCGTCCTGCTGCGCCCGCAGGACATCATGACGGCCCCGCGGCACAAAGTCTGCGTGCTCGCCTCCGGCACCCAAGGCGAGCCGATGTCCGCCCTTTCCCGCATAGCCGTCGACAACCACAAGAGCCTTTCCGTCGAACCCGGCGATACGGTGGTCCTTAGCTCGCGCATCATCCCCGGCAATGAAAAAGGGATCGGCCGCATGATGAACCACATGGCCAAACGCGGCGCCGACATTCTGTACGGGAACATGAACCCGCCGATCCACGTTTCCGGCCATGGCAGCGCCGAAGAACTCCGGCTAGTCCTGAATTTAGTCCGCCCTCGTTACTTCATCCCGGTCCACGGCGAATATCTGCAAATGTCCAAGCACGCAGCGTTGGCCAGCCATCTGCTCAGCGCGGGTCTGGAAAAAGCCTTCGTCCTCGAAACCGGCCAGACCGTCGAGATCGACCATGCCGGCGCGCGGATGGGCCCCAAAGTCGCCGTCGGACGCGTTTGCATCGACTCCGGGAGCCTCGACGAAGTTGTGGAAGACATTATTATCCGGGATCGCCGCCATCTGTCGGAAGACGGCTTCGTCATCCCCATCATCGCCATCAGCAAGAGCACCGGCCGCTGCGAAACCCTCCCCGAACTCGTTTCGCGAGGTTTCGTCTCCATGGAAGAAGGCGGCGCCATCATGAAGGACGCTCGCCAGGTGGTGGCCCGGACCATCGAAACCTCCAGCGCCGAAGAACGCACCGACTGGGGCGTGATGCAGGAAAAGATCCGCGCCGACCTGCGCCGATATCTCAACAAGCAAACCCAACGCCGTCCGCTGATCATGCCCGTGATCTTAGAGGTTTAGCGATTGAACCCGGCTTATCTTGAGGACGCCTCCGGCTACAAAGGGCATGCCGACTCGATCGCCATCCCCTCCTCTGAGGCGGAACTCTGCGCAACGTTGGCCGACGCTTCACGGGCCGGAACGCCCGTCACCATCGCGGGCGCAGGCACCGGCATCACCGGCGGTCGAGTGCCCTTTGGCGGACTTGTCGTCTCCCTGGAGCGGTTCCGCAACATCGCGATCGCAAATGGCTCCGCCGTCGTCGGCGCCGGAGTCCTTTTGAAAGAGCTGCAATTTGCCGCCGCGCAAACCGGACAGTTCTACGCGCCTGACCCAACCGAATTCTCCGCATCCCTCGGCGGCACCATCTCCACCAACGCCAGCGGCTCGCGCAGCTTCCTGTACGGCGACACCCGGCGCCACATTCTCGGCCTCCGCGTCGCGCTGATCGACGGCACGGTGCTCGACCTCCGCCGCGGCCAGCCGATTGACTTCGACACACCCAAAGTCCCCAGACCCGCGACCACCAAACACACCGCCGGCTTCCCGCTCCACCCCGGCATGGACATGCTCGACCTGTTCATCGGCTCAGAAGGCACCTTGGGAGTCGTGATGGAAGCCACCGTCCAACTGCTGCCGATTCCGGCCGAGCTGCTCTCGGGTGTTGTCTTCTTCGCTTCCGACGACGATGCTCTCGAAGCCGTCGATCAGTGGCGTCCGCTCGCGGGACTGCGGATGCTCGAATACATCGACGCCGGCTCGCTGGCCCTGCTTCGCCCCGGCTATCCCGACATTCCTCGAAGCGCCAAAGCCGCCCTTCTCATCGAGCAGCAGATCAACAACGAATCCGAGTACGACGCCTGGGAGCAGCGCTTGGAGCAGACGCAAGCCTTAGGCGAAGCATCATGGTTCGCGGCCAGTGACGTTGACCGTGAGCGATTCCGGCGCTTCCGCCACGCTCTTCCCGAAGCCGTAAACGACACCGTGCGCCGCCGCGGCGTTCTGAAGATGAACACCGACTTCGCGGTACCCATCGAGCGCAACCGCGAAATGCTCAACCTTTACCGCCAAACATTAGAGCGCGACTTCCCCGGCCAATACGTCATCTTCGGCCACATCGGCGATGCGCACGTGCACGTCAACATCCTCAGCGCGGGCGGTGATCAATCCGAGCGCGCCGCGGCAGCCATCACGGGATTCGCCCGTCAGGCAGCCGAACTCGGCGGCACCGTCTCCGCGGAGCACGGCTTGGGTAAACGCAAAACGCACCTGCTCAAACTGCAATATGCGCCCGAGCACATCGACGCCATGCGCGCCGTGAAGCGCCGCTTCGACCCGCAGTGGCTGCTCGGGCGCGGCAACCTTTTCCCCGACTAAAAGCCGTGTATACCGTTCGCCGCCTTAACCCCGATGACGCCGGGCAGCTTTGGCGATTGCGCCTGGAAGCTCTGGAAACGGACCCGCAAGCCTTCCGCGAGACCGCAGCCGAGCATCGCCGCCGAACCGTCGAAAGCTACGCCGAACAACTCACTTCCAACGACAATCGCAGCTTCGTCATGGGAGCCTTCGACCCCACGCTAAACCTCGTCGGCATGGCAGGTTTCTACAGCAAACAGCCCGACGCGGGTTGCATCTGGGGCATGTACCTCACACCTTCGCATCGAGGCACTGGCCTCGGCGCGAAGCTAGTCAATGCAATCGTCGACCAGGCGCGGCGCAGCCCCGAGATCGAGGCGATCCACCTCACCGTGGCGCACTCGCAACCTGCGGCCCGCCGTCTCTACGAGCGCTGCGGCTTCACTATCTCTCCTGAGAAGCCAACCACTATATGCGGCGGCAATCTCCCGGAAGATCAGGACAATATGGTCCTCCGCATCCTCAATCCATAACCAGCCGGTAGCCGATGCCCGTTTCTGTCTGCAGGTGCTTGGGCCGCGCCGGATCGGCTTCCAGCTTTCGTCGCAACTGCGCAATATAAACCCGCAGATACTGCGCCTGGTCCAGATGATTCGGCCCCCAGACCTCATTCAACAATTGCCGTTGCGTCAAAACCTTGCCCGGATACTTGATCAACACCTGTAACAGTCGGTATTCATTCGGTGTTAAGTGAACCTCCTGCCCGTCCACCTCCACCAGCCGCTTATTGAGATCGATCGCCACCCGGCCAAACCGCAGCACGGATCCTTCTCCCGGAACTCCGACGGACCGCCGCAGCGCCGCCCGGATGCGAGCCAGCAGTTCCCCCACACCGAACGGCTTGGCCACATAATCATCAGCGCCCAAATCCAAGGCCGCGATCTTGTCCTTCTCCTCGCCCCTTGCCGACAACACCACGATCGGCAACTGACTCGACTCGCGAACCTTGCGAATCACCTCCAAACCATCTCGATCCGGCAAACCTAAATCGAGCAGCACCAGGTCAGGTGGCCGCGTACTGATTTCCATCAGCCCCTCGGACGCATTCAACGCCTCGTGATACACGTACCCTTCCGCCGTCAAGGTGGCGCGGAGAAACCGCCGGATCTGGGCATCATCCTCCACGATCAGGATGAACGGCTTCATTGCGATACCTCCATCGGAAGTCTCACGCGAAACACCGCGCCGCCTCCTGCGCGATTGAACGCTTCAATGGTGCCTCGATGCGCTTCCGCGATGGCTCGGCAAATCGCAAGCCCAAGCCCTGCGCCGCGCGTTCCATCCGACCGGCCTCGATAAAATTTCTCGAACAGCCGCTGTCCTTCCTCCTCCGTGAACCCGACCCCGCGGTCGCGACCCTCCAGCGTTACCGAGTCCCCACCTGCCTCTGCCGCCACTTCGATCGGCGTCCCTTGCGGCGTAT